>DPMX01000123.1:8862-15987 GCA_003540955.1 Gammaproteobacteria bacterium | reverse complement strand
TTAAACTAACTGGAGCTATGTGCACGTCTATGCTCTATCGAAATAAAAGCGACTGGACAATAAAAGTACCTCGTATTTTTGTATCCCTTCAATTCGTACGACAGTATCACCGTAACCTATCATCGCGCGTACTGACGAGAGATGGAATCGCAGAATTTTAACGACAAAATAACGTTAACGCTAAGACGGTGAGGCGTCTATCTCTACCGATTGGAGACGCCTTACAATTGTCGCAGCCGCATCTTCCGCCAACTCTCGTCTAATCGTCGATTCCTGCTCAATGGTGCCTAGTAACGAATCTTCATCGAACACGAAGTCCTGGACCCAGTTTAGTTTTTTAAGCGGAGATAATAACGTGCCCTCGTTCGTTCTAACCGAAAAACCAACCTCTAAAGCCATTTCCACTTCTCTTACCTTCCCTGTATCCGGATCCACCGATAGAACTCTACGATCAAATATCTCGTGGTTTAATTCCAGGATGACTTGCGCTGCCTTCTTACTCGTTACTGCTACGCCACCGTAACTCAGTTCCGTTAACATGGCCCGACGCAAATTCTCAGCCGATACCGCTCTTAGGTGTACGGATTTGATTGAAGACGTATTTGGGCGCGTCCCTCGCAAATACCAGTCGGCGCAACCAATAAGGCTAATCGCAACAACAAGCATAAGTAGGATGATCTTTTTACCTTGCAACATAAGACAATTATCGCACGACTATGTTAATTAAGCGCCCAGGAACATGTATGATTTTCACCACCTCCATTCCTTCAATAGCTCGTTTTACATTCGGATCTTCGAAAGCTATTGAGACTATCTCGTTTTTTGGGCAATTTGCAGAAACGTTGATTTCCGCTCGCTTCTTACCGTTAACTTGGACGATATTGAGAATTTCATTTCGGACTATGGCATTTTCGTCAATGCTTGGCCAAGATGCATCTAATAACAATTCTGACTCATGGCCAAGGGCGCTCCACAAAACGTCTGTACAGTGAGGAATGATTGGAGCTAACAGTAAAACCGCGACTTCAAGACCTTCTTGCATCACTGCCCGCCCTTGCTCGCTGTCGTCTTGGCCTCGCGACAGAGCGTTGATCATCTCCATTACCGCCGCAATCGCAGTGTTAAATTTATAACGCCGCGCAACGTCGTCAGTCACTTTAGCGATGGTTTCGTGAATCTGACAACGCAACATCCTCATATCAGAACTCAAGTCGTTTGGGCTTAGCGGCGCTGGCGGACCTTTTTGTGTGTGCGCGTAAGTTAAGCGCCACAGATTTTTTATAAATCGAGAGGCTCCTTCAACAGCGTTATCTGACCACTCCAATGTATGATCTGGCGGGGCTGCAAACATCGTATAAAGACGAACCGTGTCAGCACCATAACGCTCAATCAACGCTTGAGGATCCACACCGTTGTTTTTTGACTTCGACATCTTCTCGATGGCGCCTATTTGCACCAGTTCACCGTCCGCAGCTAACCGCGCGGCTACCGCACGTCCTTTCTCATCCCGTTCGACTTCTACTTCCGCCGGGTTGAAATACTGTGGCTTAGCGTTGGCGACTTCACGAAAGTATGTTTCTTTGCACACCATTCCCTGGGTTAAAAGTCTTGTAAATGGTTCGCTTGCCGTAACCAATCCGGCGTCTCGCATCAATTTTTGGAAAAAACGCGCATACAATAAATGCAACACAGCATGTTCGATCCCACCGATATAGACGTCCACAGGCATCCAGTATTCAACACGTTCATCGACCATCGTTGAGTCTGCATCTGGGCAACAATACCGGGCAAAATACCAAGAGGATTCGAAAAAGGTGTCGAAGGTATCTGTTTCACGCCTTGCAGGGGTACCATCTTGCGGGTGCTCGGCGTCAACAAAATCTGGCATCGTATTTAATGGTGACATCATGCCTTGCCACTCAATATCCTCCGGCAAAATAACCGGTAGTCGGTCCGTCGATTCTGGTAGGAGCTCACCGTCAGCACCATAGATCATCGGAATTGGGCAACCCCAATAGCGTTGTCGCGAAACCAACCAATCCCTGAGTCGGAATTGCACTTTCCGCTCGGCAAGGCCCTCTGATTCCAAACGGCTCGAGATAGCATCAAAAGCAGCTAGAAAGTCGAGTCCATCGTATTCCTCACTATTACCGAGGAGGCCTTTTTCAGAGTAAGCGCATTCCTCGACCCCCGGATCATCGCCTTCAGCAGCAAAAATGACCTGTTTTATCGGGAGATTATAAGTATTTGCAAACTCCCAATCCCTTTGATCGTGACCAGGAACCGACATCACTGCGCCCGCTCCGTAGCTCATGAGTACGAAATTCGCGACCCACACAGGAACGATATCCCCTGTTAGTGGGTGTACAACATTAATGCCAAGAGGCAACCCGCGTTTCTCTATCGTCTCAACCATGAATTCCGAAGTAGACGATGCCGCGCAATCTTCGATGAAAGAAAACAACTCAGGGTTTGTCCGAGCAGCAGCGGTCGCTAGTGGATGCTCCGGGGCGACTGCCAAGTACGTTACCCCATAAAGTGTATCGGGACGGGTAGTAAATACTTCGAGCGCGCCATCACCGGAAGCCAGCGGGAATTTTATCTGCAACCCTTCCGATCGACCTATCCAGTTACGTTGCATCGTTTTGACAGCTTCGGGCCAGCCGTCAAGTCGGTTTATATCTTCAAGAAGCTCGTCGGCATAATCCGCGATGCGGACAAACCACTGCGGGATTTCGCGACGTTCGACCAATGCGCCGGAACGCCACCCTCGGCCATCAATGACTTGCTCATTGGCCAGCACGGTTTGGTCAACTGGATCCCAATTGACTACCGCTTTTTTTCGGTATACCAGCCCTTTTTCGAATAACTGGGTAAAAAACCACTGCTCCCAACGATAATAGCTAGGGTCGCAGGTGGCCAATTCACGTTCCCAGTCGTAGCCAAATCCTAAACGCTGCAATTGTCCCCGCATATAGTCTATATTGCTGCGTGTCCATTCCGCCGGTGGAATTTTGTTTTCGATTGCGGCGTTTTCAGCGGGTAAGCCAAACGCATCCCAGCCCATCGGTTGCATAACGTTTTTACCGCGCATGCGCTGATAACGTGCAATTACATCGCCTATTGTGTAGTTACGCACGTGTCCCATGTGCAAGCGACCACTAGGGTAGGGGAACATCGATAGACAATAAAATTTTTCGCGACTACGATCCTCCGTGACCGTGAACGCACGACTAGCCTCCCAAGATTTTTGCACTGCGGATTCTATCGTAGCGGGATCGTAGCGTTCTTCCATCGAGTTAAGTCAGTACCGGGGTTGTTGATTAAACTAAGCCGGCTTTTTGCCTCACCAGCAGACGGTATCTAGCACTTATTGAGCGCTTAGTTCACTACTACTAAAGCGTATTTTCGGCGCGGCCTAAAAGCATACCGTAGGGCTCGTGCCTGCGCAAAAAAACACCCAACGTTATACTTTGATATCCAATTTTTAGCCTAAAAGCTCTACATATATCACTATGGTGACGTCGGTGTTATTAGGTTTCAATATATCGAATTTCGCCAAATTTGACTCGCCGATACAAAATCCAAAAGCATCGCCTGCTTTTTTCAAGATCTGTTGACTTCAGCAGGAAGGAACTATCACAGCAGATGATTTCAACTTATTATCCCCATTTTTGCACGCGTTTATAAGGTTCGACTTAATTGACTCGGCATTGATACCACATTATTCGCTAGCCCTTGATGCATCTTTAGAGTAGGCCTTTTTTCTTTCCTTTGTTAATTTTATTTGATGACGATCGATATCCGTTCAGCCCAGTCACTTCCTGTTTATTATTCCAATTTAGAAGTCTCAAATAAACTATTAAATAATCGGTATAATCTGGCCGAAGTCGAGGGGAGAATAAGTTTTTAATGTCTCCTGCTCGTAATAAACCAAACTTAGGATAAAAGTGATAACCATAGAGCAGCAATAGATTTCGAAAGGCAGCATCGAGAATGGCAAGAATCTTGGTCGTCGATGACGAACCTGCTATACGACAAACGCTTACTTTTACGCTCGGCAGCGAAGGCCACCATTGCTTCGAGGCGGCCGATGCTGACGAAGCCAGTAACATTTGCGCCACCTCGCAACTAGACCTGATCCTTCTCGACTGGATGTTACCCGGTATCAGCGGAGTAGACTTCGCGCGCCGCCTTAAGCGCGACCCGGGAACCCGGCATATTCCATTAATCATGGTGAGTGCAAAAGGGGAAGAAACGGATAAAGTTCAAGCGCTAGACACCGGTGCCGATGACTACATAACGAAACCTTTTTCAACCAAAGAACTCCTAGCTCGGATTCGTGCTGTGATAAGACGTAGGGCTTCAAGCGATGCTGAGCAGGAAGTCGTTGAGTTAGGCGGAGTCCGGATCGACACTCAGACCCACCGGGTAACAATCGATCAACAAATCGTTGACCTCAGTCCTACCGAGTTTAAACTTCTGCATTTTCTTGCAGTAAATGCCGAACGGGTTCGTACGCGGGGCCAAATACTTGACGGGATATGGGGGAACGACGTCTATCTTGATGAACGCACCGTCGATGTGCATATCCGGCGATTACGCAAATTTCTCGAGCCACATGGTCGCCACAAGTTCGTTCAAACTGTGCGTGGCGTAGGATATCGGTTTTCTGAAAAATGAAGAGAAAGCGCTTAGTTATAAGGAGAAGCTTTCTACTTTATGCCTTTCCAGCGATAATTAGCTCAACATTAAAGACCAGGCGCTATTTGTAATGCAGGCAACTGATATTCGTCGGCTTTGCGTTGTCGTAGGCCTCGCGCTTATCGTTGGCTGGTCCTTCGGAAATGTCCTGATCGGGCTGTTTTTAGGGCTGGTATTATATTGCGCCTGGCTACACCGTCAGGTAAGCCAGTTGCTGCGTTGGCTCCGCAATCATAAGCGAACACAGGCGCCTGAAAGGCGTGGCGTATTCGAAAACCTATGCCGTGAAATTGACTACATCAGGAACCGAGACAAAAAACGCAAAAAGAAACTCCGGACCTACCTCAAACAATTCCAACAAGCAACTCAAGCTCTACCAGACGGCACGGTAGTTCTCGACGAATACGGTTCAGTAAAATGGGCCAACAAAGCCGCCAGTGCGAGTCTTGGCATTCACTGGCCAGACGACAATGATCAACGCATTACAAATTTAATCCGAATGCCGGAACTGGTTGAATTCGTAAATGTAGCCAACAAAAAATCAAATCTAGATGTTCCCTCTCCAGTTGATCCTGATATTCAACTTAATATTCGACTTACCCCTTATGGCAACAATCAGCGTTTATTCGTCGCGCGCGACATAACTCAATTGCACCGAACTAATCAAATTCGTAGTGACTTTGTTGCCAACGTGTCACACGAGCTAAAAACACCAATAACCGTGCTACGCGGCTACCTTGAAACCATGAGCGGGCAACAAGAACTGTGTCCACCAACATGGGAAAATGGCCTTCAACAAATGCTAGATCACGTGAACCGGATGCAGAACGTCGTTGAAGATTTACTGACTCTATCGAAACTTGAACAAAGCGATCAGGTTGAAGAGCGAAAACCAGTTGGCGTGGCAGAGATGATCACAGATATCCATCGTTTAGCGGAAAAACTCGAGGGTCACTCGGAGCATATCTTCGTTCTTGAAATTGACACTAATCTTGAAATCTTCGGTTCAACCAACGAACTATTTAGTTGTTTTTCCAACCTTGTATTTAATGCGATTCACTATACCAACGCGCGAGGAGTAATTGAGATTAACTGGTACCACGACAAAAGCGGAGTCCACTTTTCGGTAAGGGACAATGGACAAGGGATCCCGGCAGAAAAAATTCCTCGGTTAACAGAACGATTTTATCGGGTAGATCGATCCCGCACACGCGCGCTCGGAGGAACCGGGCTTGGTCTCGCGGTCGTTAACCATGTTCTCACACGCCATGATGCAACTCTACATATTGAAAGTGAAGTTGGTATAGGAAGTGTGTTTCGTTGCGATTTTCCCCTTCAGTCCATGGTCAATAACCAGACTGATAATGCCACTGACCGAACGGCCTGATGGTTTATGTTCTTTTAGAAGATAACTTTAATTCCTGCTCGATGTCTTGGAGAGACGTGTGTCTCACATCTTTGCCCTCGACAAAGTAGATGATGTATTCGCCAATGTTGTTGGCATGGTCACCAATACGTTCAAAAGCACGCACCGCAAGCACTGCATTTAATACTTGGGAAATGCTCCGTGGATCTTCCATCATATAGGTTATGAGATGCCGCATAATGGCATCATTTTCTTCATCAACTTGTGGATCTTGTTGTGCCACCTGAAACGCAGCCTGCGAATCCATCCGGGCAAACGCGTCTAGTACGTCGTGCAACATTTTTTTTACGTGAAAACCCATCGCCAAAATGCCTACATAATAGGACTTTGGACTATCCGAGCCCATTAAGTCGAGTGCCATACGTCCAACTTTTTCGACCTCATCGCCGACGCGCTCGAGGTCGGTAATCGTCTTACTGACGGCGAGCACCAATCGAAGGTCTCCAGCCGCAGGTTGGCGTTTAAGTAAAATACGTGAGCACTCCTCATCAATCTCAACCTCAAAGGCGTTGACCTTATAGTCATGAGTCGCAACATATTCAGCAGCTTCAAAATCTTCATTAGACAACGCCGTCAGCGCCCTGTTTAAATGATCTTCTACCAAGCCGCCCATCGTAAGGACGTTCGCTCGCAAATCATTTAATTCCTTATCAAATTGCTGTGAAATATGAACCGGTATCTGTCTAGATGCCATGAGGCCCCTCTCTGCTTAGCCGTAGCGGCCTGTAATGTAGTCTTCTGTTTGTTTTTTGTCCGGGGTTGTGAAAATTTTGTTGGTATCGCCGAACTCTATCAAATCGCCCAAATACATAAACGCCGTGTAGTCTGAAACACGTGTCGCTTGCTGCATATTGTGAGTCACAATAACGATTGTGTATTCCTGTTTCAATTCGTAAATAAGTTCTTCGATTTTCAAAGTTGAAATCGGGTCCAAAGCAGAAGCTGGTTCGTCAAGCAAAAGGACCTCCGGTTCGATTGCGATTGCGCGGGCGATA
>DPMX01000123.1:8342-8551 GCA_003540955.1 Gammaproteobacteria bacterium | reverse complement strand
AAACAAGCCGTTGTTGTTGACCCCCCGATAGACTGAGCGCCGTTTCGTGGATCCGATCTTTTACCTCTTCCCATAAAGCAGCGGCGCGCAAAGAACGTTCGACTGCAGTATCAAGCACACGGCGATTTTTAATACCCTGGATGCGAAGCCCATAGGCAACATTCTCATAAATTGACTTTGGAAACGGATTTGGTTTTTGAAACACCATA
>DPMX01000123.1:7871-8048 GCA_003540955.1 Gammaproteobacteria bacterium | reverse complement strand
GGATTTGGTTTTTGAAACACCATACCGATACGGCGCCGGAGATTTGCAACATTTACTTCGCGATCGTAAATATCTTCATCGTGGAGGTATATTGATCCGCTAATGCTCACCCCATCTATCAAATCGTTCATTCGGTTGAAACAGCGAAGCAGGGTAGATTTTCCGCAGCCACTTGGT
>DPMX01000123.1:0-7638 GCA_003540955.1 Gammaproteobacteria bacterium | reverse complement strand
CCATTCCATCGTATCATACCCGTGTCAGGTCCTATAAGTCCAGCAGTTATACTGAGTAGTGTAGATTTTCCGCAGCCACTTGGTCCGATGAAAGAAGTTACCATCTTCTCCGGGATTGTCATATTAATCCCATTGAGTGCCTGATTTTCGCTATAGTACAAATTCAGATCCGATACCGTTAAACATACTTCTCGACCATCGAAATCTATCGACGGCGTGGAATCCGATTGCATATGCTCGTTCTCTATAGGCGGCGGCGGTTTTAGTGTTTCTTGGGGTTCACTCATGCCCTCGGCGACCTCCCTGAGACATTTGATGCGTTGAAAAGGCATTAAGCGTCCGCGGCATTGTACTTCTCTCGTAATCGATTGCGAATGCGTATGGCAGCAATATTTAGTGTGACAATCAAAATAACTAGTAGTAGGGCGGTTCCATATACTAGAGGCCGCGCTGCTTCCACGTTTGGACTCTGAAATCCGACGTCATAAATATGGAATCCAAGGTGCATAAATTTGCGGTCGACATGCAGGAAAGGAAAGTTCCCATCTAGTGGAAGGGACGGTGCTAATTTAACCACCCCTACCATCATCAGCGGGGCTACCTCGCCGGCGGCACGCGCTATGGATAAGATAAGCCCTGTCATCATCGCCGGGGTCGCCATAGGTAATACTGTTCGCCAAAGCGTCTCTGCCTTAGTCGCCCCAAGCGCCAAGCTACCTTCCCGGATCGCGCGCGGGATTCGGGTTAAGCCTTCCTCTGTAGAAACGATGACAACAGGCACCGTTAATATCGCGAGGGTAAGCGAAGACCATAGTATTCCCGGCGTGCCGAAAGTCGGCGCAGGTAACGCCTCGGGGAAGAAAAGCTGATCGATGCTACCCCCCATAAAATAGACGAAAAAGCCGAGACCAAATACGCCGTAGACAATCGAAGGGACGCCCGCCAAATTGTTCACCGCAATCCGGATTATCCGGGTCAACATCCCTTGGTGTGCATACTCGCGCAGATAAATTGCAGCGATTACACCAAACGGGGTAACAAAAACAGACATTAAAATCACTAACAAAACAGTCCCGAATATAGCTGGGAACACACCACCTTCCGTATTTGCTTCACGCGGCTCTTCAGAAACAAACTCCCATACTTTTGCACCGTAGTGGACAACTTTTTCGCCGAAACTCATATCGTTTGGGCGAAATGCGCGTACCAGCGCGGCAATCGGCAACTCAAACACTTGATCAGCGACGGTCTTTACAGTAATAGTATCGCGCCTAACCTGAGCGTACAGATCCGAAAGCTCAACATTGAATTTCTCATATCGCGTTTCGAGGGCTGCGCGATCACGCGCTAGATTTTCAAATGGCAATCTGTCGTTGTTCCCGTCAAGTAGGAGTCTTTTTTCGTCTAATCGTATACTCTCCATAAAATAGTTTATTTTCCCGATTTCTTTTTTTTCTATACGATGGATCTGCGCTTCCAATTCCGTTTTACGCGCGATTCTTTTTTGAAGTACGTTCCACGCACGGTCTCCATTAGCGACTACTTTCCCGTTTTGTTTTACGTTGATTAGAAAGCCGTAAAAATTTCCCCATTCGTTGCGCTCAAGGACAACGGCGTCACGCGGGGTGGAACGCGACCGCACATCGGTTTCGTTTACCCAAACGAAATCCGCACCGAAGATATCGCGATTGCCCGATTTGATGAGATAGCGGCTAATAATTTCAACGCCGTCGGGAACGTAACCACCACGATCGCGAACTCGCGCCGCGCTGACTTTCTCTTCATCCACAATATTGCCCAATAGTGTTGATACCGAGGCGTCTCGGTCACTCAGTTCGATCGATTGCACCGCCGCCGGCCAAAAATGTCCAAGTCCACGAACTGCTATTAACAATAGCAAACCAAACACCATGACTAGGTTGAGGCTTACCATGCCAGCGCTGAGCCAAACCCATGGACTACCGGTGCGCACCCAAATACTCATTGCCTCTAATTTTGTCACGATAGTTATTACATATTGCTATATTTGACGCGTAGTCGTTGACGCACGATCTCCGCAACAGTATTGACAGCGAAAGTCACAAGAAAAAGTACAAGGGCTGCTAAAAACAATACCCGGAAATGCGTACTATTGACCTCCGATTCAGGCATTTCGACCGCAATATTGGCCGACAAGGCACGAAATCCCTCAAAGATATTAAGGTCCATTATTGGCGTGTTACCGGTCGCCATTAGGACGATCATGGTCTCCCCAACAGCACGCCCCAGACCGATCATCACTGCTGAGAATATGCCGGGGCTGGCGGTGAGAATAACAACGCCTATTACCGTTTGCCACGGTGTCGCTCCGAGTGCCAAGGACCCAAAAGTGAGATGCCTTGGCACACCAAAGACCGCATCTTCACTAATTGAAAATATTGTAGGGATAACAGCAAATCCTATAGCCATTCCAACAACTAAGGAATTCCGTTGGTCGTAACTTATACCCCATTGATTAAATAGCCACAGTGGTAGATTGCCGTCAAAAAACGTCGCATCTATCGTATGGCTTAAAGCGAGAGAGATCCAAATTGCGACGCACACTACCGGAACCAGGATTGCAGCCTCCCACCCATCTGCCACCAAACCTCGCACTTTTTGGGGAACCCGCTCAAGCAAAAATGAAACTAGCAAAAAGGATAGTGGGACCAGAATAAACGCGAGAAAAACTCCTGCTAAATAGCTTTCGATTAGCGGCGCTAACCAAAGTCCGGCAAGAAACCCTAATATCACCGTTGGTAACGCTGCCATAACTTCGACCGAAGGCTTCACAAAGGCCCTCATTTTTGGGGTCATAAAATATGCGGTATAGACAGCGCCGAAAATCGCCAAAGGAATCGCGAATAACATGGCATAAAACGACGCTTTAACGGTACCAAACGTTAGCGGGGTAAGACTAAATTTCGGTTCAAAATCGCTATTAGCGGACGACGACTGCCATATATACTCTGGTCCGCTTCGACTTTCGTACCACACTTTCCCCCACAATGACTGCCATGACACCTCAGGGTGAGCATTCTGTACCCGACTCATCGTAATCATCCCACCGTCGCCCACGCTAAGCATCCCGTCAGCGCGCGGGCTTATTGCTATGGCCGATAGTTTTTCGGCCCCGATCCTTTTAAGCAACAAGACTCTCCCTGCGGTCGTATGAAACAAACCGACATATCCATTGCTGTCAGTCGCTAAAAACCCCTTACGATAATATTCCGGCACTAAATTTATAATCGCCGAATCGAAGACCTGGAAACCGCGAATGAGCTCTAGGGAGTAGTTGTTATTCTCGTCACGAACTGGAAACCATTGTTGAATCTGCCCGGTTGAATCACCTACCAAAACCGAAATCCCTCCGCTTAAAAACGCGATTGACGTTACGCTTCCACCATGCGCGGTTGCATTGACAAGGTCCAGTAGACGCGGATCATTTTTATCCTGAATATCGAAATAACTGATCTGTCCGTCAGTCGAAACGGCGTAAAGTTCTCGCTGATCAATATCGACCGACAAAAACGCTACCGCATAGTCAATCCGAGGCAATCTCACATGGGTGGTCTCTAAAGTCTTTTCGTCACCTAGCAGCGACGCCTCAACTAAAACATGCGTTAACACCATTGCGCCACCCGAAGTTGCCGCAACGATCGTGGTTTCTTCCACACCGGAGTTTCCCGTAATCAGTGCGACCGATTCATCATCGCCAAAACCGAGACTGATTGGAGTGCGGCCTAATGGATAGGTTAGCGAGGGTGTGATGTGTCGCTTATCATTAGGATAGCTAAGGGCGTAGTGTGGCCGAACCACGATCCAATGGTTACCGTCTACGGCTAAAAAAATTGATCCCTCGCTAGAATCGCCGCTAGCGCTGGCAAGTAACTTGCGTTTTTCGCTACCGGAGATATAACCTTCCGCGATCGGAGATCCAGTATAAGCATCAAAAAAATAATAGTACCCTTCAGAAGTAACTGCAAAGCCGATTTCAGTATACTCATCGAGCGATAAATGCACGAGTTCTTTCCCGTCGAGTGGCAACTGATATTTTGCTACCTGTTCGATTTTTGCCGCCGAGAACATCGGTACAACGACATAAAACAAGTAGAAGAAGATCATCACGATCGTAACGATCACACCGATACCCCCCACGGCCATAGTCCAGCCGAAGGCACTATTTTTTAGCATGCGCCAACTACGGTGGCGGGTCTGTCCCCGCCTTACCGCGTCGCTCAAAGCTTTTGGCACATGTTCACTCCAGAAGCTAGAAATTAGTTGCTGAGCAGCAACTCGTATTTTTGCACAACTTTGAACGGTAGCGGTATATATCCATCTTTTACTACTACACGTTGGCCTATTTTCGTTAATATCATACGAACAAACTCACGTTCCAATGGTGGCAAGGGCCTGTTCGGATGCTTGTTGACATAAACATATAAGAACCTAGACAACGGAAATTTCCCAGCTATTGCGGTGTCTGGGGTTGCCTCAACCAACTTACCGCCGCTCTTTTTCGATAAGGGCACTGAGCGCACTCCAGACGTTTGGTATCCGATCCCAGAGTAGCCAATTCCATTAATAGATTTAGTCACGCCTTGAACAACGGAAGCGGAACCAGGTTGTTCGTTTACCGAGTCTTTATAATCACCCTTACAGAGGGCTTTCTTCTTGAAATAGCCATAAGTACCAGATACAGAATTACGGCCATAGAGTTGAATAGGCCGCTTCAACCATTCACCGGACATTCCCAGGTCTCCCCACAGCACAATATTCCGCTCTGCACCGCATTTTCGAGTAGCGGAAAATATTGCGTCCACCTGAGGGATTGAAAGTCCGCTTATTGGGTTGTCTTTGTTGACATATACAGCAAGGGCATCGATTGCAACGGGAACTGCCGTTGGCTTGTATCCGTGTCGCTTCTCAAAAGACTCAATCTCTTTGTCTTTCATTTTCCGGCTCATCGGACCTAAATTTGAAGTGCCTTCAGTTAGTGCAGGAGGTGCAGTACTTGACCCCGCAGCTTGAACTTGAATATTAACGCTCGGATATAATCGGTTGAATTCTTCACTCCAAAGAGTCATTAGGTTCGCCAACGTGTCTGACCCAACGCTCGAAATGTTTCCCGAGATACCACTTGCCTTCGTGTATTCAGGCAAGTCGTCATCGAGAGGTGATCCGCCTAATGCACCAACCCCCGAAAATAGAACAAGTGTTGATACAATACCCCCTATAACTTTTTTCACCGTTCTCTCCATTTCACCGCTACAAACGAAACGACCTCACTGGCTGCAGATGATGCAATTAGAACGTCAAATTATGACATGTTTGTGACATTAGCTTTTACGCAAACAGAAAGTACTATAAGTAGGTTGCAAAGAAACTTGCTCACTGAAAGTTTCTAGCATTCGGCGCCAATGTAGCTAATCCACCCAGCGTCCGCGTCGGCATCTCCGACTGGGAGAAACTCGCCATCACCTTCCTCTTCGTCTTCGTCCCAACCTTGCCAATAGACGACGACCTTATTGAAACCTGCTTCATGCAAAATTTCACGAATCTCCGGTAGCGTCCACAGACGCCAATCATAGGAAAAAGCTTTTTTTAGCCGCGAACCATCCTTAAATTTAAAATGAATATGACACAGGATTTCACCAGTAACGGGATTGTAAGCAGCTTGATCCCAGGTATAAGTGTAATCGTCATATTTCGTATGTTCCTTCATTACACGGCAGGCGTCATAGCCACCGTAACAGTCTAAAAAAAAGATCCCGTCCCTAGTAAGCGATCTCCTGACACTCCCAAAGTATTCTCGAAGCCGACTCCTTTCTTTAAATATCCAGTAACTGAAATTCATGGCGACCACGACATCCTGAGGTGGAGTCTGGACCGTTACAACATCAGACTTGATAAGCGCTAAGCGTTCGCGTTGATGATCCGTTAATTTCGCGACATGCCGCTTACGCCCTGACTCGATAACCGCCTCGTCCAAATCGACGCCAATAGCATAGTTTTCTTCACGGCGACGGACCCACTCACATGACGTGTTTGCAGTACCACAAAAATCTTCGCGAAGAAAATTAGCTCGACGCCCGCGGAGATCTTCGTAAGTCTTGTCGATGAAGTCAATTTCTGACTCAACTGCCTGTACGGAATTCTCATATAGGACATGGGGATCAGCATTGTCCGCACTTAATACAACGTTTTTTCTTTTATTCGTTTTATTTTTCCCCCTAACTGAATTTGCACCCTTCTTACCCATAACTTCTCACCGGTCTAGTTTCTATCTCTATTGGTTAAGCCGTATAATTCTATCATTGGGAGCGCATAAAGGTCGCAGACCTAATAAACCTGCACAAAATCTGTCATACCCTCCGACGAGCAAATTGCGGGCAGTGCATCCGAATCAGAGCCCTTAAGAACGGTTCGTTTCCGGGGGCCATACCTTTGATTCGAACACAATCTCTATTGTCTACCATCATCGACATAATCTACGCTAGGAATAAAGAATGGACGCAAAAACAACGGTCGACATGAATAGGGCCGAACTCTATATCAATCGAGAACTGAGTCAGCTCGAATTCAACCGTCGTGTTATAGAGCAAGCTAAAGATGAGGCTAACCCACTGCTTGAACGTCTTAAATTCCTTTGCATCGCGAGCAGCACCCTTGATGAATTTTTCGAGATTCGGGTAGCGGGCCTACATCACAAAAACGTTTATCAATCCGGACCAACTGGCCCAGATAAATTAACCCCTGAGGATCAGCTCAAACAAATCAGTAGAGTCGCACATGAGCTTGTGAGCGAACAATACCGCATACTAAATGAAGAACTCACGCCAACTTTATATAAGGAAGGAATTTGTTTTTTACGCCGTTCCATCTGGGGTAAGAAACAAATAAGTTGGGCCAAAAGATTTTTTAATCGCGAACTAATGCCTGTACTGAGTCCGATTGGACTAGATCCATCACACCCGTTCCCCCGGATACTTAATAAGAGTCTCAATTTTCTCGTCTCGTTGGAGGGGAAGGACGCCTTCGGCCGCAACAGCGCAATCGCGATTGTTCAAGCGCCGCGAGCACTCCCCCGGGTTATCAAAATTCCAAATACTTACGGACAGGGATCACACGATTTCGTGTTTTTATCCTCGCTAATCCACGCCCATGTCGAAGACATATTTCCTGGAATGAAAGTAACAGGCTGTTATCAATTTCGGGTCACTCGAGATAGTGATTTATTTGTAGATAGTGAAGAGTCGGAAGACCTGCTGCGTGCGATTGAAGGAGAATTACGCCAACGCCAATACGGCGATGCCGTACGTTTAGAAGTCGCAAACGATTGCCCAATCGAGATGACTAAACTGCTCCAACGAGAATTCAGTCTTACAAACGAGTCCATATACATGTGCAACGGCCCGGTCAATCTCGCCCGGCTAATGGCGGTACCTGCTATGATCGACCGCCCAGATCTGAAATTTAAGACATTTACATCAAGTCTTCCGCGGCGCCTGATTAATGTCAAAGATACCTTCGACGCTATCCGACAAGGCGATATTTTACTACACCACCCTTTTCAATCGTTTGCGCCCGTAGTCGAGTTTCTGCGTCAGGCGGCATCTG
>DPMX01000239.1:4510-9030 GCA_003540955.1 Gammaproteobacteria bacterium | reverse complement strand
GCTCGACCTGGCAGCACAAACATTTGACGACATCAAAGCCGGGATCCTACGTACAGAGATCTTCGCGGAATACCCGCTACGCGACGCACCCGAAGCGCATCGCGCTGTCGAATCACGCAAGACGCAAGGTGCAATCGTTTTTAATGTTTAAATGTCTTGATCAAACACGCTATGAATCGCCTCACTTAACTGCATGACAATGTGGAGAATATAAAACAGTGAACCGACCTTATTCAGTCATCTCGATCACCGCCTCGTTCTTGTTCTTTTTATTTATATCAGACGCTAAAGCTACCGATGTTGAGGTGCGCGTACTTGGGCTCCAACCCGAGCAAGGAAACGTCATTGCTGGCTTGTACTTGAATCAAGCGGCCTTCGAGTCCGAACGATTTACGGATTGGCGCGCTGCACCCGTTACTGAGCACAGCGAAACCAAACTTCTGTTCACCGATCTCGATCCTGGAATCTACGGAATAGCCGTATACCAAGATTTAAATGCCAATGAAGTACTCGATAAAACGTCGCTGGGGGTCCCGACAGAGCCCTACGGCTTTAGCAAAAATATTCGCAACAGATTCCGTCCGCCAGACTTCTCCGATTTTTCATTCGAACTAGGCAACGAACCCTTCGCTTTGGAGATTCAACTGGAGTAGGCGCGGTAACATAAAAGCTATTCTGTCCCTCGCAGACTGCACCGACATCTTTCTTACAACCTTCCCATCGCTCGCTACTCGCGACGACACCACTCGATCTTAGCTTTGTCTAGCCGATCGCTACCCCAACTCACGCCTAACAACGTCCGCCCCGGCTACCATCGCTTGCACCTTTCCAAAAGCCACCTCTCGCGGTAGATATTTCAGACCACAGTCAGGTGCAATAATGAGCCGTTCAGCGGCACAATATGGCAACGCACGTCGAATTCGCTTTGCTACAGTTTCGGCAGCTTCTACTTCTTGTTTTGAAAGATCGAGTACGCCAAGGATGATCCGTTTGTCCGGCAAACTCTTAAGTATGGTGCAGTCGAGACCCGATTGAGCAGTTTCGATTGAAATTGAGTCAACGCTGCACCCGGAGAACTCAGGCAAAAAAGAATAGCCCTCCGGACGCTCGTGAATGATAGCGGCGTATCCGAAGCAGATATGAACTGCGGTCTCACCTTCGACACCGTCGACGGCATGCTTTAAAACATCGATGCCAAACTTGCGCGCCTTTTCTGGCCTCGCTTGCATATAGGGTTCGTCGATTTGTACGACATCTGCTCCCGCAGCGAACAGATCTTTTACTTCAGTATTCACCGCCTCAGCATAATCATGCGCTAGCTCTACCTCATTATCGTAGAAATCATTCTGCGCCTGCTGGCTCATCGTAAATGGACCCGGTACCGTGATTTTAATGCGGCGAACGGTATTCGCACGCAGAAATCTGACGTCCTCTAGCTGGATTGGATATTTGCGCCGAATTTTCCCTACAATTCGGGGTACAGGGTTGGGGTGGCCACTGCGATCAAGGGCGGTCCCCGGATTATCTATGTCGACTCCCTCTAATGCAGTGGCAAAACGATTGGAATAACTCTCACGCCGCACCTCACCGTCAGTAATGATATCGAGACCAGCCTCCTCTTGCTCTCGGATAGCAATGACGGTCGCGTCGTCCTGCGCTTGTTTAAGCCATTCAGCATCAATTCTCCAAAGTTCAACTGCACGCGTGCGCGGCGGAAACCGGCCAGCTAATTTTTCGCGGTCAATGAGCCAATCCGGCTGTGCATAAGAACCGACTAGGGAGGTTGGTAGCAGTGCATTTATCGTTTTAACCATAGTCTCTACCCATCTTTAATTACAAAATTTTAGATCGCGCTCATGATCCAGAATAATTTCCCGTTCGTTTCTCCCGAAAAGCAGCTATAGCCTCGGCGTGATCGTTACTTGCCTTCGCAATCGCAATATGAGAACCCACTACTTCGAGCGCACTATTTATATCAAGATCCAGACCCTGGTACATGGTACGCTTGATCATCGCAATCGAATATGGTGGTAACGATGCGATCCGTTGGGCAATTTTCGTAGTCTCGGACATCAATTCTGCATCGTCGAACATGTAGCTAACGAGCCCGATCGACAAGGCATCTTCGGCTTCAATAAAATCTGCAGTCAACAATAGTTCGAGTGCTTTTGCGGTGCCGACAATACGCGGTAAAAAATACGCACCCCCACCGCCCGGAAGTAAACCGATTTTGGCGTAAGTCTCCGCGAAGCGAGCACTTTTTGCTGCGATGCGAAAATCACACGCTAGGGCTAGATCCATTCCACCACCAGTCGCGACGCCGTTAACAGCTGCGATGATCGGCTTATCAAAGGTCGCCATCCGCTTGGGGAAAGCCTGGATGTAGTCATCGATATGCTTTTTAGTGACGTGAGGCCGATTATCCGCCTCAGCACCCATGGCAGACACATCTCCGCCAGCACAAAAGCCACGCCCAGCTCCGGTTAATATCACGACCCGAACGTCGTTTCGTTCGTCACATTCATCGACAGCTCCGCAAAGCCCCATTAGCATCTCATCGGTGAATGCATTAAGCTTTTCTGGCCGATTTAACGTAATCGTCGCGACTGATTGTTTAACGTCCAAATGTATTTGGTCTGTCATGGTGAGAATTCCCAGATCACAAATAAGACACAAGTGTTATCGTAATCGATACACGCGTGGCGGCCCAGAATTTGCAATTCAGTCGCGACTAAGCGACTCACGGGCCATTATGCAGAAACCGACAAAATATTCGTGGAGAAGAGGAATTTTATAGTAACTTTGTAGGAACTGGTTAGTTCCTACAAAGTTAGAATGGATCGGTATATCCGCCACTAACGAGGAGAACATGCCATGGCAGTGCGATATATGGCGTCAATCAAAGAACGATATCTACATCTGGGCTACGAGCCCTACCGGTGGTACCAGGCCGACGAACCACCACCGTTTCAACCGATGCAAAAGCCATTGTCCGAGTCCCGGCTTGGTGTTATCTCCACGTCAGGTGCATACACCATTGGGCAGGTCGCCTATCACTACAAAGACGACACTTCGATTCGAGCGATACCGAAAGACTCACCGGAGGAAACGATTCATTTTTCACACATTACGGAAAATTACCTGACCAGCCCGCGTAAAGATCCGAATTGCATTTTGCCGATAACCGCGCTGCGTGAAGCCGAACGCTGTGGTGTGCTCGGAGAACTCGCGCCGTCGTTGTTTTCTTGTATGGGCGGAATTTACTCACAGCGGCGAGTACGCGAAGAATTAATCCCAGAATTACGCGCGGAGTTTCAAGCGCAAGCCGTGGACACCGTTTTGCTCGTCCCAATGTGACCTGTATGCCATCAGACCGGGTGTCTGATAGCACGAGATCTCGAAGCCCACGGTATTGCCACAGTTGTGATTGGTAGCGCGCTCGATATTCTCGAGGCCGGTAACGCGCCACGCAGTGTTTTTGTTGACTATCCTCTGGGCCATACGGTAGGACGACCATTCGATCGAGGCAATCAACGCGCAATCGTCGATGATGCCTTAGCCGCTTTCGAATTGATCACTCGCCCCGGCGAGATAGTCCAACTAGACTATCGCTGGTCCGACAACGACGCTTGGAAAAAAGAAGCGTCCAATACCAAGGGCGGCGACACCCGCTCACCACGTAACTCGACCCCCCAATACCAGACCGACACCGACCGCATAGCAGCAGCGCAACCCTAAGAATTTTCGATCTCCTGTCCCCCCAGAGTCTAATTTACTGCCTATAGGTGGAGGTTTAGTCATCAATTCTCACTTAACCGAATGAAAACATTAATACCCGGATAACGATTGCCACAGCTTCGATCGCATTCACCACAGATTTCTTTGAGAATTAGGCACTATTTCGGCCAAGTCTCGGCTGTTATGCACACTTCCGTTCGATCTCTCACCGATAAACGACACGACGAGTATTATAATCATCTAAAACAGCGCGTTTAAATTTAACTCATTGTTTTTAAAATAAAAAATAAAACTGCTTAAAAATTCGCCAATTTAACAATTCACTCTATGCCAACTGCAAAATAGCTTACGTATACGCACTTAGTCCACACCTTTATCCACAGTTTCTGTGAGTAACCGCACCGAGCCCTTTCACAGCTTCATTTCGGCCCTGCATTGTCGTTAAAAATGCCCCCTGAGAGCTCAGAAAAAGACACCGCCGATTCGTTCAATACCAGCCGTTGACATCACACAGTCGGAGAAAATCTAGGTTAAGATATGAAATGATTTCCACATTCGAAAAAGCGATAACTAGCTCCCTCATACTAGTCGCGACGGCCTTGGCACCTGTTGGCGCTAACGAGCAAGTGGGGCTGCCTGGATCTTTTCTAATCTTTGATAAAATCACCGACGGAAGGTGCCAAAACCTCAGCGCGGGCGGAAAACTGCAAGTGCTGCTAAATACACATCCCTCCCGAAACATTAGGTTTAGGCTAATTCGCTACTTTGTCGACGTGCGCCAA
>DPMX01000239.1:0-4199 GCA_003540955.1 Gammaproteobacteria bacterium | reverse complement strand
TGTCGACGTGCGCCAAAATGGGCGAGCCACAGGAGTGGCTAAAATCAGCGGCACTCCAGTCAAGCTAGGCTGCACAAAAGTCGGCGGCCGTGTACAACGTTGGGAGGTTGAAAGGGCCGAATTCACTCCTGACCGATAGGAAGGGAACACTAGACGTGTGCTCATTATTCCCAACACACGAGTTGTCGATAATCGTCCAACTCCGAACACACTAATGCGCCTCCCGCAGATGGCGGCCAACGCAATTTGGGAATGTTAGCGTACGTTGCTAGGCTCCTACTGGGGCCGGCGGAAGATTCGTCGCGGTCGTCTCCCGAACCAGTGGGGCGAGTTCACTTAGCGCCTGCTCATAAACCTCGCGTTTAAAAAATACGATACTACTAAGCGGCTTCCAATAGTCAATCCAACGCCAATCATCGAATTCTGGTTCAGACCCGAAACTCAGGTTGATATGAGTTTCCGATGCCACCAAACGCAACACGAACCAACGTTGTTTCTGGCCAATACAAATCGGTTTTTGATATCGTCGTATATATTTTTTGGGCAACCGATAACGTAACCAACCTGCCGTGCATCCAATAAGTTCGACATGCTGCGATCCCAATCCGACTTCTTCTTCGAGTTCGCGAAACATCGCCATCGTAGGGGTTTCGTGTTTTTGAATTCCGCCTTGCGGAAACTGCCATGCGGACATCCCGACGCGACGCCCCCAAAACGCCTGGGCCCGATCGTTGATCAAAACAATACCAACATTTGCCCGGAATCCATCACTGTCGATCATCGTGGACCGTCCTCTATATTTATCAAGGCCGGTCTATAGTGATAACGAAGGCTTGAATCAGCCTGTCAAGCAAGTAGCTCTTGCACAGCATCTCGCTCTTCTTGCAACTCTTTCTCCGTGGCTTCCATCCGCATGCGGCTGAAATCGTCAATTGGTAGATCTTGCACGATCTGATACGCACCGTTGTCGCAGGTGACAGGAAACGAATACATTAGTCCGGGCTCGATACCATAGCTCCCGTCGCTGACAATCCCCATACTAGTCCAATTACCCTTGGCCGTACCAATAACCCAGTCGCGCACATGTTCCAAAGCCGCATTCGCTGCAGACGCCGCGCTGGATGCGCCACGGGCCTCTATAATCGCCGCACCGCGCTTCGCGACACCCGGGATATATTCGCTTTCGTACCATCCCCGATCAATTAATTCGAGGGCAGACTTACCATCAATCGTTGCATTACTGAGATCCGGATACTGCGTCGTCGAATGATTGCCCCAAATGGTTACACGACGGACGTCGGATATTCGTCGGGTCGTCTTTTGCGCCAATTGCGCCATCGCACGATTATGATCTAGGCGCGTCATCGCTGTGAAATTGCGCGGTTCAATATCAGGAGCACTCCTCATACACGTCCACGCATTAGTATTGGCCGGGTTACCGACCACGACAACTTTAACGTTCCGATTAGCATGCGCGTTAATAGACTCACCTTGCAACCTAAATATACCGCCGTTAGCCTCCAGCAAATCGGCACGCTCCATGCCAGGCCCACGCGGTCGAGCCCCGACAAGCATCGCGTAATTCGTATCTTTAAAGGCAGTATCGGCATCATCGCTCGTCTCAATCCCGGCGAGAAGTGGGAATGCGCAATCGTCGATTTCCATTACTACCCCTTCGAGAGCTTGCATAGCTGGAGTAATTTCGAGCAATTGCAATATAACGGGTTGGTCGGTTCCCAACATCTCCCCGGCAGCAATTCGGAAAAGAAGAGAGTAAGAGATCTGTCCGGCAGCTCCGGTAATAGTTATTCGCACAGGTGGTTTCATTATAGGTAAGGTCTCAGGGTTATGGTGAATTAGAATTAGCCACGTTCGGCAAGTGGGACGTAATCCCGTTTCTCTGCGCCAACATAAAGTTGTCGTGGTCGACCAATACGAAAATCTTCATCGCCCATCATTTCCATCCATTGCGCTATCCAGCCAGCTGATCGCGCTAGGGCAAACATAGGGGTGAACATTTGTTTCGGGATATTCAACGCTTGGTAGATTAACCCAGAATAAAAATCGACATTCGGGTACAGTTTACGTTCAATAAAGTAATCGTCTTCAAGTGCCAATTGTTCTAACTCCATTGCGATCTCAAACAATGGCTGATTGAGGTTCATCTCATCCAACAAATTATGGCAAGCTGCCCTAATAATCGTCGCCCGCGGATCGTAGTTTTTATATACCCTATGCCCAAACCCCATCAGTCGAAACGGGTCATTTTTATCTTTGGCCCGTTCGACAAAGGCCGGAATGTTTTTCGGAACGCCAATCTCCTCCAGCATATGGATAACCGCCTCGTTCGCGCCCCCGTGCGATTTCCCCCACAGAGTAACGATGCCGGCTGCAACACAGGCAAACGGATTGCTTTCTGCACTACCGGCGAGCCGCACTGTCGAGGTACTGGCGTTTTGTTCGTGATCGGCATGCAATATCAATAGTAGATCGAGTGCCCGGACCGCCACTGGATTGATTTCGAACGGCTCTGTCGGCCAAGAAAACATCATCGACATAAAATTTTCAACATAGTCACGCGAATTGTCCGGGTATACGAACGGTAACCCAGACTGGTAGCGGTATATTTTTGAGACAAGATTTGGCATTTTCCCGATGATTCGCCGCGCAGTAATGAGTCGCTCTTGCGGATCATAGATATCCATTTCATCGTGGTAGAACGAAGCGACCGCACCAACCACCCCAGTTAGGACGGACATCGGATGGGCATCGTAACGATAACCAGAGTAGAACCGATTTAGGTGCTCATGAGTCATACCATGCATCTTTATCGCGTGATCCCACGTCAACATCTCGGCTTGATTGGGCAATTCACCATGGATTAGTAAGTAGGCCACTTCCAGAAATGTCGATTTCTCCGCTAATTGCTCAATTGGATAGCCACGGTGGAGAAGAACACCATGCTCCCCGTCGAGATAAGTGATGGCACTGCGGCAACTTCCGGTGACGCCATAACCTGGATCCAAGGTAAACATTCCAAGCTCTTTATACAGGTCGCCAATCTCGATAACCGGGGCGCCATAGGAACCGCGTCTCACAGGGAACTCAGCTGACTTTCCGCTCTGATTATCAATGATTGTGACTGTGCGTTTTCTCATAAGCGACCCTATCTATTAGGATTTAACCGTCTAAATCCACATTCGCAGCCGCGCAAAGGAAATAACGGCTTCATATCAAATTGCACCCTAATGGCTGCACCGGTTTGGCATCATAGATCGCGTAGAATAGCGTTACGTCTAACTACCGGGCAAGTTGTCATGCTTCCGCGCAATAGCCTGCACAGTGGTCTATTGAGTTGATTTGGATTCTCAGCAAGGCCAAAACATTAGCAACGAGCTTGTGAGATATATGCCCTACACCAGTGAAATTAGTGAATATATTAATGGCTTTTCCCGAGATTGATCAAAGATCGCCTGCTACTTACCGATGGCAGCTAAGTCATGCAATTTCAAACAATCATTGGACAAAGTAAATCGATTGCCAGAGTAAAATTAGGGGGCATATGCAAGTGCCGTGGTGTCGATCTAGTGGAAACATCGCGCACGCTCCATGCATACCCAACCCTTTCCGAAAGCCTGCACAAAGCCGCTCTAGGCCTTAATTCCCGCACGATCCTTATCTAATGGCTTTCCCTCCAGACCAGCTTCTTTGTACTTGATTACCTGAACTTGCAATATTGTGCAGTGCAACTTACATTGTCCTGTCAAATTCGGGACAAATTAGCCCACTTTAACGAGGGTCTCTATGCGAGACGCTGTAATCGTTGCGGATTTACGTAGTGCCATTAGCTCCTTTGGTGGGGCCCTACGCGACATACCGGCACCAACTTGGGTGCCACAGTTATAGCTGCTTTTGGTCGGACGCTATTCGCTCGATCCAAAACCCGTAGATGAAGCTATCCTGGACCAAGAAAAAAACCACCGGAATCGGCCAAAATCCAGCTCTCGAGAACTTTCACTATGAAATGTAAATCTTTGCCAAAATGCACCGAAACGACCTAAAAGATTTAGCAAGGCGTTGTTGCCCTAAGCGCGTTTGCGAAAGCCCAAGGAGATAACAAAAATGAATGAACAGTTTGACGTACGCATCATAAAAAAATATCCGAATCGGAGACTTTACGACACAACCGAGAGTAAGTA
>DPMX01000265.1 GCA_003540955.1 Gammaproteobacteria bacterium | reverse complement strand
ATGCGACGCGACGAAGGCCGCCTGCCTAGCACTCGCCAATGGGGTCAAAGTCGCGGAAGACATCGACAAGCTCCGAGTCGGTCAAATTGTCACCACCGCCACGTTACCTTACGTTTCGATCCCGACAACACTGTCGGCCGGTGAGTACACCGCTTACGCCGGAATCACTGACGAGCGTATTCCGCGAAAAGAGGTGTTATGGGATATGAGTATCGCACCAAATGTTGTGATCCTCGACGCTGCCATGACCGAGGCTACACCCTCCCGTTTGTTCTTTGGTACAGGGATCCGCGCGGTTGACCACGCGGTAGAAACTTGGTGTTCAATTAACGTTACGCCGCTAACAGAAGCAACCTCATTGCATGCCTTACGGATTCTGCCCCGTGCATTGGCGCGAGCGAAAAGTAAGCCTGAGGATCTTACAAACCGTCTGAATTGCCTCATCGGCGCCTGGCTATCGGTGCAAGGCGTTTCGACCGGAGTTGACCTCGGCGCCAGTCATGGCATCGGCCACGTTCTCGGTGGAACTGCCGGCATGCCACACGGCGAAACGTCTTGCGTAATGCTGCCACATGTACTTCGCTTCAACGAATCGGTTAATAGTAAGCGCCAGGCCGCGCTGGCTGAAGCGATGGGCGATGCGAACATCACCGCGGCCGATCAAATCCAAACATTGGTCAGTGATCTTGATCTCCCAGGGCGGTTGCGTGATTGCGACGTACCTCGGGAACTTTTACCAACCATTGCTGAAGAATCAATGCATGATATGTGGATCCCAACCAATCCTCGCTCTATCAGTGGACCGGCAGACGTCTTACCGTTGCTTGAGGCAGCATGGTAAAAGATCGATGGATAATACGATACGATATCCGCATCTCTGATTACGTCAGCGATCTTTAACCCATTCTAACCGGTCACCAGTAGCACAGCTCGGCTCCTAGCCGCAGTTGACTTCAGCCGTTATAGTTCGCCAGCGCGACACAAATAGGAATTATTGTTCATGCTCGAAGTCGATCCCAATCTCCGCATATGGGGGTGGGCGTTTTTGCTCATCTATCTATGCGCGATGCTGGCCTTCGGGTTCGTGGGCATGAAACGAGTTCGTAGCAGCGATGATTTCGCGACCGCGCGAGGTGGCTACGGGCCACTGTTTCTAGCCTTTGCTCTAACAGCAACCGCAGCCAGCGGTGGCACGTTTATTGGTATCCCTGCAATCGCCTACACCTCAGGATTCTCTGCCTTGTGGTACGCCTTCATTTATCCGATCGGTTTGTATGGAGGGCTACTACTTTGTTTACGCGGCATCCGCAGGGCCGGGGAAAATTTCGGGAGCCGCTCAATGCCGGAATATCTCGGCGACCGGTTTGACTCCGAAGCACTGCGGATTTGTGTCTCGGTATTCTCTATGCTTTTGATGTTCTACCTTGCGGGTCAATTATTGGCAGGCGCCGTGATGTTTAACAAAATGATGGGAATTGAGTTATTACCGGCCCTGGTCGTCACCGCCGTTATTATTATGGTTTACATTGTAATCGGCGGTGCCCATGCAGACATCTTGACCGACGGTTTGCAAGGCGCTTTGATGTTGTTGCTAGCAATCGCCGTGGCCGTAATGTTCGCGATCGGATTCGGTATCGACGGTGGCTTTAGCGGCCTGATCGAGAACCTCGAAGCTCAGGACCCTGATCTTTTAACAACGCTACACCCGAGTTATCCGATATTAAATTCATGGTGGGACGTATTTTCACTTTTAGTCTTTCATGCT
Organism: Gammaproteobacteria bacterium; assembly: GCA_003540955.1. Taxonomy (GTDB): domain Bacteria; phylum Pseudomonadota; class Gammaproteobacteria; genus UBA11873. The sequence goes on along the minus strand of DPMX01000265.1, from coordinate 9,505 downwards.
CCGCTCGGTTTACTTCCACACGTTGGTAACAAATTGTGGGCCCTGAAAAACAATCGCGATCAGAACCGTTTTATTCTTATATCGTTCGTCTGCGGTATCACCTTACCCGCAGTCGCATTTGGTGGCATCCTCGCGAGAGCCGTGCTTGGCGATGCCCTTCTTATGGAAGGCGCGAGTCCAAATAACGCTATCCCAGCACTATTTATCGCGACGCTTCCAGCATGGTTAGCGGCTTTGATCGGTGCTGGTGTGCTTGCCGCAATTATGTCAACTGCCGACGGACTCGTCGTTTCCACATCCCAGATTTTTGCGAACGACATTTACCGACGAACTATAGCCCCACGCCTCAACTCAAGACCTGATAGCGACACGATAGACCAGACCTCTCTCTTTATTAGCCGTGTCGGTTCGGTACTGATAGTGACGGGTTCGATCTGGCTGGCGTGGGAGTCACAGTCGATGAATGTTGCCATCCTCATCGCAGTTGGAGTTGGCGGCATGGTTGCAGCGATAGCGGGCCCAATCTTTGCCGGCATACTATGGAAGCGTACAAGTAAAGCCGGCGCGTTGGCGGGGTTTTTCGCCGGCGGTGGGTCCTTCATCATTATCAAAGCCGGATTGCTGCGCGTAGAATGGTTTAGCAATGGACCATTCGAGAGGGCCGCAATCTGGTTGATAGATCAAGCGTCGAATCCCTTCGCGTGTGGAACAATCGGATCGCTGACTTCAGTATTTTTCGTGATCGTCGTTTCATTATTTACTCGACCGCCGAGTAAAAAACACTTACAACGTGTTTTTGGAACCTATGAGGGATTTGAAATTGAAAAACAATGGTAGAGCCGCGTATATCGAAACTGTTGAAGCCTATTTCCGAGCACTCGATGCTCGATGTGTCGACGATGTATTAGGCTACTTTAATGAAGATGCCGTGTTCACCGTGCAATCTGCGTTTGTAACCTGCAAGGGTCGTGATCGCGAGATAAAAACCATGTTTGAGCAATTCCTCGAGACCTACGCGGCCGTAGTACACACTGACTTCGAGCATATCGTCGATCCGACAGCACAGGCGATATCGTCACGCTTTCGTGTAGAGCTAGACGATCGGCAGCAAGGGCATGAGACTAAACAAAGCGTCAACCACTGGTATTTCCAAGAGGGTAAGTTTCAGCGGGTCTATGTCTGGATCAGTGGCGACAACGTACTCGGCGATTAACGCCTGCTCTGCACGAGATCAAGCGCCTTACCCACTCGCAAGACGATCTCATCGACCTCTGATCCCTGAACGATAAGTGGCGGCGCCATCACAATACTACGTCCGGCGGGACGAGTTACGACTCCAAGCTCTAACAACGCATTGTAAACCAATATTGAGACCTCATCCGCATCGGTATTAACGATGCGATCAGCGTCGTCGCGACGTAAAAAATCGAGGCTTGCACCAAGACCAAGGTTGCGGATCTCCCCGACCAGTGGATGACCTCCAAGACGCGCGAGACCACTCGCTAGTCGCTTGCCCATCTTCGCGGCATGATCGACAAGCTTGTCTCGTTCGATGATTTCCATCACCTTTAGCGCCGCTGCTGCGCCGACCGGATGGGCGGCCATAGTGCTCGCATGCGCAAGCGTCCCAATATTGTCAGAGCCGACCTCGAGTGCGTCGTATAGGTCGCGATTCAAACCGACGGCAGATAGAGGAAAGTAAGCTGAAGTAATCCCTTTGGCGACGACCATGTGATCAGGCTTTAAGCCAAACGTTTGCGAACCAAATAGTTTCCCTGTACGACCAAAGCCCGTGATAACTTCATCTGCGACGAGGTCGATGCCGTGGCGATCGAGCACTGATGTGATCGCAGAGAAGTATTCTGGAGGTGGGACCTTGAATCCAGCGGAAAAACTAACCGGCTCAGCAATCATAGCCGCAATTGATCCTATCGGGCGACTGGTTATCAGCGTCTCGAGTTCCGCTGCCAGCCGGCTCGAAAATTCAACTGAACTCTCACCGGGTTCCCTATCGCCGTGATAATCCACCTGCGATACATGCTCGAAACCTGGCAAAGGTAAACCAAACTCTGCATGGTGTCCCCCAGTAACGCTGGCCGACGCCAAGGTGGCGCCATGATAGCTACCGTATCGACCAATTATTGTTTTACGCTCTGGCTCACCCCGAGCGACGGCGCCGAACCGCAATAATTTAATCAAAAAATCAATCGCCTCTGAGCCCGAACATCCAAAGATCAAGTGTGGATCTTCTAGAGGTAAAATCTCAGTCAACTTCTCAGCAAGGTCAAGTGAACCGCTACTGGTCCGGTGTAGCGCCGAGACGATAAACGGCAGCTCCCTATACTGTGCCGCAATCGCGTCGATCAGCTCATCGTTTTGATAACCCAGTGAGGCGGCATAAAACGATGCCGTCGCTTCGATGTATTCACGGCCATCAGTATCGTAGACATAAATACCTCGACCGTGGTCGATAAAACGTGTGATCTGATTCGTGTTCTCAGCCACACGTTGGAAACCAATGATCAACGGAAGCCGCTCATCTTCAGAAATCATTGATTCCGGGGTAGCCATAATTTAATTCCTTTCTAGTCGCCGGAGACCCGCATCCCTGCCCGTCGCGCGTCCGTAGCCGCTAAATCAAGCTCAAGCGTCTCATCGTCAATTTTTCCCTTTAACACCACGCCATAGACATCAGCTGCGTACGCCGGTGATACATAACGTTCCATTACGTCATCAAGGACCCGTTTTGGATCGCGGAGTAATGGGTCACCATAACCACCACCGGATGTTTCTAAACCACTAAGCCATGTTCCCTTTGTTAACTCTATTTCACCAACACTCGGCGCACGCGTTCTATTGCCGTATTGATCCACCACATGCATCTCACCTACATTACCGTCTAGACCGCCTCGAACTCCCCGTGCGGGGTTGACTTGCGCGTCTGCGGCAAAAACCACCGTCATAGGATGATTACTCGGACCATAAGTTATGCGCACGCCCGGCGCACCGCGGTTAAATCCGGCCCCCGTCGTGTCTTGTGTTAGCCGAATCTCTTTAAAGTGGATCGGGTAACTTAACTCGTTGATCTCAACGCTGTCACGATACATTAGCCCTGCAACGACTGGGATACCGTAAGTCACCCATCCGTCACACTCAGGTGACGCCGGACCACCGTTGTTACCAATGATAAGCTGATTAACATAACTATGATCATTGTGTCGGGCGTCCCTGCCAGAAATAACTGACATGCCGGCCCCCATACCCAGTCCACCTTCAGCCAGACCATAGCCTTCGCCAAGATCCGCTAGCGCAGCCTGCACAAGATTCAGCAGACGTTCCGAGACGTTAGTCGTCGCGACTGAACAACTATGTGGGAAACGCGGAATACCGATCGCAGATCCATCGCGCAATTTCAATTTTAGGCAACGATAGGAGCCGCCATTGCGCGGTATATCGGAAGGTAAACAATTATAAACACCAGCAGCTGAATTACTGATCGAACAGGCCTCAGACAAGTTGAGTCCGTTGTTCATGCAATCAATGTTCGAAGTAAGGTCTATCTCTATCGTCCCGACCGTTGGATCGACAACAAGCTTAACCCGAACCGGGATACCATCCGGAAGCATAGGTGGCATCGGATCATGAAAGCTTTCTCGTTCGATTACTGCAGCTGGAAGTTTTTTGATCGCTTGCCGCATCCGCGCTTCGCTATAGTCAAACCACTCCGTAGCGAAACGTTTGATTGTAGCCTTACCGTATTTCCGCAAAATATCATGGATCCGATTTTCGCCGGTGCGGGCGGATCCCAACATCGATAGAAAATCTCCGTGCCAATAATCCGGCACCCTGATCCGCCGCTGACACATTCTAATTATGTCTTCGATAGTCTCCCTATCGCGCTGAACTCGCACCGCCGGGAAAAGCAACGCGCCTTCTTCGTACACGTCTCGAGCCGCAGCATGATAGGTAGTCGGTATACTATTACCGATGTCGGCCTGATGCGCTTTGGCACAGACATTGAACAAGTGCTCACCTTCCCAAAAAACCGGCACTATCAGCGTATGATCTGCGGGATGCGAATTGCCGCTATATGGGTCGTTATGTAAGTACGCATCACCTTCCTTGATATCGTCATGATATTCGCATACCGCAGCAGTTTGCAGATTGAGTCCATATACGTGGGCTGGCAACCCCTCGGCAGTCGCAAACAACTCATTATCGGCTGTCGTGATTCCACAAGAGAAATCCCTTGCGCTGTTGATCACGGCCGACCGTCCTGTGCGCAGCATCGTATTGGTCATCTCACGCACCACCCCGTCAAAGCGATTGGCAAGTACCGCTAAAAGCATTGGTGATAAGGATTTTTCTTTGTGTGGAATGTCTCTATCGCTATCCATTGTTTAGTACTCGCTTACTATCGAAGTGAGATGCTATTTTCTGGCAACTTAGTCTACTTCAGGTATCCATTCAATTAAAAAACTGTCCGCAGAACTCAATGTCGCGCGAGCTCCAGGTGGTATTACCAAGGTAGTAGTCGCCTCTTCAACGATAGCCGGTCCCACGATCAACTCACCTACCGAAACCGAATCTCCCCGCACAATCGTCGCCTCTCGGTGATCGTCAATATCAAACAACACTGTGCGAGTCATGCGCGTCGCACCATTATCGTCGATCGCACTCGCAGCGACTTTAGCTTGAGGTAAGCGGATCGCGAGTCGACCTGTCCAATTTAAAAACTCAATCGGACTCGCGCGGTCTTCGACGCTAAATATACGTCGATGATTGGCATGAAATGTTTCAACAAGTTGGTCTACCAACGTCTTCGATTCTAAACGCGAAGCCGGTAGATCAACAGCTATATCCCAAACCTGAGCAGCATAATGTGCATCCACCCGGTAATGTGTCGACCGCGCGTCGAACCCGCGACTTGCAAGCTTTTCAGCAAAAACGGCGAGGCTCCTATCGATATCGTCCAAACATTGGTTCACCGCATCACGATCGAAAGCATCGGAGCGAGTCGTCACGGCAGCACTCTGCTCGACTTGAATATCAGAGAACTGCATACCGCAGGCCGAGAGCACACTCGCGGTACGGGGAACAATAACTGCCCGGCACTTTAGCTCGCGTGCGATAGGTACAATGCTAAGGCCCGCCGCACCACCACCAGCAACAATTACCGCTTCGCTCGGATCGATTCCCTCACTTACGGTGATGTCTTTTATGGCATTAATCATCGTTTCGTTCGAAACCGCAAAAATTGAAAATGCGGCGGCTCTAGCAGAGATCCCCAATGGCCCTGAAATCGTCTCTATCGCCCGTTCAGCCGCCTTGACATCAAGTTGCATACGTCCCCCGAGGAAGAAACCCGGATCGATATAACCGAGTACCAACGCGCAGTCAGTCACCGTGGGCTTTAGACCGCCGAGGCCGTAACATGCCGGGCCCGGATTAGCGCCCGCGCTCTGGGGCCCCACATGTAGCAAACCAGCAGAGTCCAGCCAGGCGATCGAACCGCCGCCAGCACCGACGCTACGTGCATCGACAGCTGGGATCCCGAGCATATGACCTGTAAAACGTTCGCCTAGCCAAGTTTCTGGAGTAATCGAGATCTTGCCATCGCGAACAAGGCTAACATCGAACGTCGTACCACCCATGTCAACGACGAGCACCGCTCCAACTTGCTCTTCGAGTTCAGCGTAACGCCGACCCGCCACCGGTCCCATCGCCGGACCAGACCGCACGGTATGGATCGGACGTTCCACTACACTATCAATATCAAGGCATCCACCTATCGTCGTGCTGACAAGAATCTCACCAGTATAGCCATCATCACGTAGATCGGATTCCAAATCTCGCAAATGAGTTTGCATCAACGGTTTGATCGAGGCATCGATTGCTGCAGACGAACCGCGGCGATACTCGCGTAATATCGGGTTTAACTCGTGACTCAAAGTGAATGGTAGATCAGGTAGCAAACTTCTAATTAGCCCCCCGATCTGCTTTTCGTGTTTCGGATTTGCCGTACTCCACAGCAAGGAAACCGCACACGCTTCAAAACCGCGTTCGCCGATTAACTGGATTACGGCTTCGGTCTTTTCCTTATCTAAAGCAGTTACGACATCTCCGCTCGCGTCGATACGCTCATTGATTTCAAAAGTGTGTCTTCTTGCGATGTATGGCTTCGGATACGGCGTTGAAAAATCATGCGGGTCAAACTTTCCACCTTCTCGCAAGACCAACACATCTGGGAAACCAGCAGTTGTAAGAAACGCTGTCTTGGCAATGTTACCCGTGACGATCGCATTCGTTGCACGGGTCGTACCGTAAATAAAAATATCGGAATTGGCCAGCACCTCAGGCAATTTGAGAGTCAACGTGTCTGCGGCAGAAATTAAGGCTGACTTGAGCCCAACATAAATTCTATCCGGGGTCGTTAATGCCTTACCAATCACAAAACGTCCGGTGTTATCCGCAACGACGACATCCGTAAACGTCCCGCCGTACTCTACAGTTATTCGCCATCCGCTTGTATGAGACTGATCCATCTTGTGCCCTTAGATTATTTTTGTCACTTCCGACTAAGTAATCTCCTACACTAGGCACACCAATGCAATGGCCTTATTCACGGGCTTAGGAGTATCAATGAAAGTTAAAGACAAAATCGCTGTAATAACGGGAGGCGCAAGCGGGATCGGCGCAGCACTTGCGCGGCGTTTCCGCACCGAAGGCGCCAAGGCAATTGCGGTCGCAGATATACAAGAAAGCCTATTGCAGGAAGTAGCCGCCGAAGTCGACGGCATGGCAGTGACATGCAATGTTGCGGACGAGGACGATATCCAAAATCTAGTTAGCGAAGTCGAAGACACATTAGGGCCGATCGACATTTTTTGCTCTAACGCCGGCATTGCACGCCTTGGCGACGAAGATGAGCCCAACGACGAATGGCAAATGAATTGGGATATTCATGTGATGGCACATGTATACGCGGTACGCGCGGTTGCCCCAGGAATGGCCGCGCGTGGTAGCGGTTATCTGATCCACACGGCGTCAGCCGCAGGACTCCTGAGCCATATTCAATCGGCGACTTATTCCGTAACTAAACATGCTGCTGTGGCTTTTGCAGAATGGGTATCGATCAAATACCGCGATCAAGGCATTTGCGTTTCCGTGTTAGCTCCTCAGGCCGTGCGCACGCCGATGACGGATCGACCGGAGGGAGCGATCGTCGCAAGTCTTGATGGCATGATCGAGCCCGAAGACCTCACCGATTACGTCATCGAGACCATGGCGAAAGAGGAGTTCCTGATGATCCCACACCAGGAAGTAAAAGGTTATATGGCGCGCAAGAATGAGGATATCGATCGCTGGTTAGTGGGGATGAACCGCTGGCGGACGAAGTCAGGACCGGCACGCTAATTTCTAACCCTTTATATTTGAATTATTTGTGAATTCGAAAAGATAGATATTTATGGCATTGCCGAAAAAAGTAACCGGACCAATATTAGTCGAGCGAGCGCATAGCGCATGCATCGTGACTTAAATTTTCTTGCCTCGCACGGCATTACAAATTTGGATTGGGACATTGAGGTCTACGGCAAAGTACTACTCGGGCATGGCATCCCGCCAGAAGCAATCCGGTAAACTGTCAACCCTTTCCAGTCAGATGCTCCCGCAATGTTGTACCTACGTAGTTGTCACGATAGATCCCTCGTTGTTTTAACACTGGAACCAGCAGCTCGACCAAGTCTGCGTAATATTCCGGCGCATAATAGGATGGCGTTATCTGGAATCCGTTACCACCGCCGTCTTCGAGAAAACTTTGCATCGCGTCGGCGACCTGCGTAGGGGTACCAACAAAGGGATTTCTGTCACCTCCAGATAAATATGTCTTAGCAATTTCGCGTAGTGTAATGTCAGGGTCAGTTTTACTGTAAATTTCGAATAATCCTTTAATCCCTGGTACATCGAGACCCGAAACCGAACAATCGATATCGAATTTCGACAGATCAATGTCCCAGTGCGCTGACATCTGTGCAAGAGACGCCTCTAATGGTATGCGCGACCGAATTTCATCATAGCGCTCACGTGCTTGCGCCTCGCTTGAGGCGACGAGTGGCGCAGCCGCCCATAGGATAGGAATCGACATAGGGTCGCGACCATTACGCTCGGCACGGCCGGCGATGTCATCACAAAAGGTCCGCATCTGGCGCCAGCCCCGAGCAACGCTGAAAATTCCATCCGCGTGCTTAGCCGCAAATGTTTTCCCTCGCTCAGATCGCCCTGCTTGAAATAGGAAGGGCCGACGACGGGGTGAAGGAACAACCGTAAACGGCCCTTGTGTTTTATACCAGCGGCCGTTGAAATCGACACGATGGACCATCGCCGGGTCGGCAAAAACTTGCTGACCCATGTCCATCACCATGGCATTATCTTCCCAACTATCCCACAGTGCATAACACGCTCTCATATATTCATCAGCACGATCATAACGCTCGTCGTGTGGTGGTAGATCGTCCAGACCGAAATTTCGCGCTTCGCCGGTTCCAAAAGAGGCCACGATATTCCATCCGACACGCCCTTGCGTTAGGTGATCCAGCGTAGACAAGGTCCGGGCCAAACTAAACACTGGAGAAAACGTTGTCGACATCGTCACCGCAAACCCGAGTTTTTTTACCGTCGCCGACAAGTATGTGACAAGAGCGACCGGATCGTGAACTGGGAATTGGATCGCATATCTAATCTGGTCTGGCGTATTTCCACCGTGCAATGAATCGCCTAAAAACAGCATATCGAAGCCGCCGCGCTCAAGGGTATTTGCGACCGATTCCCAATATTGTGGTTCGTACCAACGGTGGACAATCTTTTTATCCGGATGGATCCAAGATAGTGGAATGTGTGAGGCTGGCGAGAACATCATGAAGCCAGACAGATGTATTTGTTTAGGCATATCGTGATTTTCCTTCACATCGGATACGTCCTGGCAGGAACCAAGCATATGCTAACATCGCGGCACCTCAACGCACCTAAATTTGAACACTGCCCTCGAGTCAATGGAAAAACTCCAACAACAGAAACCCAAACTCACCGACGGGTTAAATGTCGGTATCGTAGGCGGCTCGATTACTGCCTGCGCGATTGCAGCACTACTAACACGAGCCGGTGCTAACGTCAGCGTATTCGAACGCTCCGCGGGGCGTCTCGAAGACCGCGGCGTAGGTCTTGCTATGAAAATCTCCACGCTTGAAGCCCTAACCGATCGAAATCTTATCGACGCGAATGAAACGCCGGTTCCAATTTGGATGCGGACCTTTGCGCGACCCCACCACCCCGATTCGACCGATAACATACAAACTATCGACGCCCCCTGGCACGTCTTTTGGGAACAACCTGTGGCCTTCCACCCGAATCATTGGGGCGTCCTATTTCGCAACTTGCGACAACGCGTACCGGATGAGATCTATCACTCAGACTCAGAGGTCACCGGTCTATTCGAGCTAAATGATAA
>DPMX01000137.1 GCA_003540955.1 Gammaproteobacteria bacterium | reverse complement strand
TTTGAACGAACGTGCGAAGTGACAGGGCGGTATATGGATAACGATTCTGATCAGCGGCGCGAGCACCAGCTCCGACCTGCGTATCCTAATCTTTCATCTCATTCATCGAAGCTTTACCTACGTGGGCGACGATCAATCCCGGATGGTGCATCTCGTAGTGTGGCACTTATCAGGCCTTACCCGATCTATGTCGAATCCGGGAAAGGCGCTTGGGTTACTGACGTCGATGGATACCAATATTTAGACGCGAACAATAATTTTACGTCGATTATTCTTGGCCATGCAGATCCGATCGTGAACGAGGCTGTCATGGAGAGATTGACTTCTGGTACCGCTTTCGCGATGGGTACGGAAGCTGAGATTGAGCTCGCCGAGTTATTGGTTGAGCGGGTACCATCAATTGAGCGGATTCGTTTCTGTAACTCCGGAACGGAAGCCGTCATGGGCGCGATAAAAGCGGCCAGAGCCTTTACCGGGCGTCCGTTAATTGCCAAAATCGAAGGTGCGTATCATGGCACTTACGACCACGCTGAGGCTTCACTTGCTTCAGGGCCAGATACGTGGGGAGATCCACAATCCCCCGCCTCCGTGCCGTATTCTGTCGGAACTCCGAACTCGGTCGCCGAAGAAGTCAAGATTCTGCCTTTGAATAACTCGAATGCTTGTTGTGCAATTTTAGAGCGATGTGGTAGCCAATTGGCAGCCTTGCTAATTGACACATTACCCAGTCGGGCTGGCCTCCCGGACGTAGATGTAGAGTTTTTGCAGACGGTATTTGCATTTGCTCGCGATCTTGGAGCTTTGGTGATAATGGACGAAGTCATAAGTCTGCGGCTCGGTCTCGGCGGTAATCAGGCTAGGCTTGGGCTAAAACCGGATTTGACAGCACTTGGGAAGATTATTGGCGGAGGCTTTCCGGTCGGCGCCATAGGCGGACGAGCAGATATCATGGATGTATTCTCAGGAGCGGAGGGCAAGCGCGCAGCGGTCCCAACCGCCGGTACATTTTCTGCAAATCCTGTTACCATGGTTGCTGGGCATGCATGTATGCGTCAGTTAGATGAAACATCGTTTTCTCGCCTCGAAGAGATAGGTAATGCTATTCGCGACGGGTGTCGCGACGTTTTCGAGGCAGGTAACCTTAATTGGCAGATCACAGGAGAAGGTTCACTTTTTCGCGTGCACCCACATAATCGTGAGATCCGGTCGTATCGTGAAGCCCGCTTAAGTGAAGGAGAAATTGCAACAATGGATTGGCTGCAGAAGCGTTTGTTAGAAAACGGGGTATATTTACCCGGCTATGGATTAGGGTGTTTTAATCTAGCCACTACCGATAGTGACGTCGAATTCTTTATCGAATCTATGGCTAGATCATTAGAAAGATTCCCCCTCTAGAAGGAGCCTGCCGCATGATCACTAAATTTTCTTCGCTTTTCGCGGGGCATATCGATCTCGGTGAAATGGGAGAAAATACGACGCCGGTCGACGAGCGCGTGTATTCGAATGACGAACTAGCTAGCGTGTTTGCGAAATCTGAAGGCATCGCGCGCTGTATGGATAAGCTTGGATACCATACCCTATGGTTTGCGGAACATCATTTCCAAAGAGAAGGATATGAATGTATTCCTAATATCTTGATGCTGGCGCTTCATCTTGCCCACCTGACCGAAAATCTTCGTTTTGGCTGTGGCTTTAATGTATCTCCCATGTGGCACCCGCTCCGGCTTGCTGAAGATTTCGCGATGGCTGATATTCTAAGTAAAGGTCGAGTCACGTTTGGGGTCGGTCGCGGATACCACACTCGCGAGGTGGAAACTTTTGGAGCGCCGATGCTGGATCATAATGCGAATCGGGAACTTTTTGAGGAGCAGGTCGATATTATTTTGAAGGCGTTTGAACAGGATTCATTCTCGCACGAAGGTAAGCACTATACCCTGCCGCCTGACGTGTCCTATCGGGGTTACCAGCTGAAAGATTTGACTTTGGTTCCGCGGCCATTCACCACCCCTGTTGAATGTTGGCAGCCGATTGTAAGTTCGGCACCACGCGGACTCGATTTTATGGTTAAGCACGGAATAAAGGGGATTATTGGCGGCGGAGCCGCATTGATGACAGAGGGTCCAGTTCAGGCGTTTCAGGACGCACATGCCCGGGCTGGAAAAGAGCTAGCATTGGGTGAAAACCTGTGTCTTGGTATTTCCTTTCATCTAGCACCGACTAAGGAACAAGCGATCGCTGAAGCTAGGCCGTTCTATGAAGAGCATGTCAAACTATTTGGGCCGTTAGGCTTTCTCGGGAATTTGTCTGACAAACAACAGTTTGCGCTCAAGCAGCGTGGCGGGGTTACGAAGGCGGGGATGCCGACTTTAGAGGATTTATGTGAGTCCGGGGCATGGTATTGCGGTCCGCCAGAGGGCATGATCGAAACCCTACAAGGGGTTAGCCAGCGTTATCCCGGTCTCGATTTCATTTCCGCACAATCTGCTATAGGAACTCCGGAGACGGTTATTGTGGAGCAGCTTGAGTGGCTCGCGTCGGACGTCATGCCTGCATTCCAATGATTGCAGCAACGGATGCACTTTTTTAGTCCTGCAAGTTCTCCCGGAAAGTGGCGTGCTTGTAGTCAATTCGAAAGACCTTGCGAGTTTGTAGTTCGGGTACTACCTTTTCGACAAATTCGATGTAGCCTCCGGGGCTTAGCGAAGGGCACAACATAAAA
>DPMX01000318.1 GCA_003540955.1 Gammaproteobacteria bacterium | reverse complement strand
CGGCACGAATTGTGACACGATGGGCCGCCGCACGGGGCATGAGCCCGAACAACGTCACTACGGCGAGCCTTACCTTTATGCTCCTCGCATTGTGGTTGTTCGCCGAAGGTCACTTCCTTAGCGCATTGCCTGTCGCATGGGCAATGACCTTTCTCGATACTGTGGACGGTAAACTTGCTCGAGTAACCGTAACGTCCTCGCTTTGGGGAAATATCTACGACCACGGGATCGACCTGATCCACCCACCATTTTGGTGGTACGGGTGGTATGTTGGCGTTCTCCCAATGACCTCTCCAGCCGTAGCATCGTTAGTATCACCCGCTATTTGGGTAATTCTTGTAGGCTACGTGCTAGGCCGTCTACTCGAAGGATTGTTCGAGCTCACGTTTAAGATCGAGACACACATATGGCAACCAATAGATTATTTTTTTCGCACTATAACCGCGCGACGCAACTCCAATCTTGCGATTTTAACAGTAGCATGTATTTTTCAGCGACCAGATATAGGATTCCTTTGTGTCGCAGTGTGGACTATCCTATCGCTAAGCTTCCACGCGATTCGTTTACTCCAGGCTACACTAATCCACCTTCAAGGCGGTCACATTGAGTCCTGGTTAAACCCCGGCGCGCGGGACTAGCTATGACGGTTGCATCCGATTCCAATAACATACACGATCACAAGACCTTTCAGGTTAAGCCGCAACCTTTTTTCTAAAAACCGATAGATGTTGCGAGCAATTTGACGACAGTTAAGACAGCCAAGGAGCCGATGAAAGCAATAATTCTCAGTGCAGGCCAAGGAGGGCGTCTGCTTCCGTTAACCGAAACCATACCAAAGTGCCTCTTAACTATTGGTGAACAGACAATCCTTGCTCACCAAATTCAGAACCTGAACCATTGCGGAATCGTAGATATAACCGTGGTTACTGGCTTCGCTGCCGGGGCAGTCGAGACCGCGTTGTGTGAGCTCTCTACCGCTGAACAAGTACCAAGTTGTGTATTTAACCCGTTTTTTAACGTCGCCGACAATCTTGCGAGTTGCTGGATGGCTCGCCACGCAATGGCGGAAGATTTTATTCTGCTCAATGGCGACACTATGTTTGAACCCGCGGTGTGTGAAACTTTATTACAGGCCCCAGAAGCACCAGTAAGCATGGCGATAGATCACAAATCCAAATACGACTCGGACGACATGAAGATTCGCATTGCTGGAACGAAACTCGTCGAAGTTGGAAAATCTATCGAGGAAAACAATATAGACGGTGAATCGATCGGCATGATCCGGTTTTCAGGCACTGGTCCGGCACGCTTTGTTGAAATCCTAGATCAAATCATGCGCACACCCAATAGTTTAAATTGGTGGTATCTCAAAGCCGTCGGAATTCTTGCCGAGCGAGGGTTAGTGGAAACACAGTCTATTGAGGGTTTGCAGTGGGGGGAGATCGACTTCCTCCAGGATCTCGAAAAGGTACGGGTGATGTTCAACACTGATACCGCATGAACTTTAACCATTAGGTGAACGTTTGACAACGTAACCCCGAAGGGGGCGCAAATCGTCATCCAACTCAAAGACTAACGGCTTACAAGCGCGGACTGACAACATATCGAAGAAGGACGCTGGTCTGCCCGTAATGGCTTCGAGCAACAAACGCAGAGTGTTTTTATGCGATACGATTAGCAAGCGACGTCGAGATCTCAGCGCTGGCACGATCTCTCCCTCCCAGAAGGGCCGTACTCTTAGCCACGTTTGTTTCATACTTTCAGCCCGCGGCCAATTTTCTGCCTCTATCCCCGCGAAGCGCTCCTGATTACCGGGAAACCGTGCATCGTCAAGCGCAAGCGGTGGCGGAGACACATCATAGCAGAGTTGACATTGTATAAATCGTCGTAATCCATATTTTGACACTACCGCGAATGGGCCTAAACCTTCAAATGCACCGATGTGACGTTCGTTTAAACGCCAACGCTCCAAAATCGAAGAAGCATCGCACCGCATTTCGCTCTTGACTATTTCCATCGTGGCCTTCGCTCGATGCAACTGCGAACTGTAAAACGTATCAAATTGGAACCCAGCGGCGGCGAGCGCTCGTCCTGCCTCTCGCGCCTGTCGCTCACCCGCTTCAGTTAATCCGACGTCTGCCCACCCGGTCGAGCGATGCTGCTTGTTCCATAAAGTTTGGCCGTGGCGAAGTAAAACTAACTGCAGTAGTGGTTTCATGGGCGCGATCAAATGCTAATTAGGCGACCGAAAAGTTCTCTCAAGGAACACGTCCATACCTTTAATGTGGCTCATCATAGCAGCACACCGAACATGATCGAGGTTTGAATCTACGAGGCGCAAATAATACCTCGGCAAGCGGCAGACTTCCTTATACTATTGTTTTTTCGAAACCGTTGAAATTTTATCCTCAAAATGACTACCATTAGACCGTTCAATATCGCCATACCCGAAGACGCTCTTGAGGATCTACGCCACCGGCTCGCGATCACACGCTGGCCAGATCGTGAAACACCGAATAATTGGACTCAAGGGATACCGCTAGACTACGTCAGAGAGCTAGGCTCCTACTGGCAGAACGATTATGATTGGCGGCGCTGTGAATCTTGGTTAAATAGCCAACCTCAATTTACGACTGAGATCGATAATCTTGAATTTCACTTTCTACACATCCGCTCCCGCAATGAGAACGCACTACCACTAGTCATCACCCATGGTTGGCCTGGCTCGATCATCGAATTTACTAAAATAATTGAACCATTAACCAATCCGGCGGCCCACGGGGGAAATAACTCCGACGCCTTCCATCTAGTTTTGCCAACTCTGCCAGGCTTTGGGTTTTCCGGCAAACCTAAAAGCCCTGGTTGGGGGGTTGAAAGAATCGGGCGCGCTTGGGGCAAATTGATGGCGCGCTTAGGTTATGACCGTTACGTTGCACAAGGCGGGGATTGGGGAGCGGTGGTGACAGCTTGTATGGGAATATCGGAGTCTGACCATTGCGCCGGCATCCATATGAATATGCCAGTCGTCAGTCCTACTAAAGCAGCATTACAGGACTTAACGGTGTTCGAAAAAAAGGCCCTCGACGACTCGCAGCATTACTGGGACTGGGATTCCGGCTACTCAAAAGAGCAAAGCACCCGTCCACAGACACTCGGGTACGGCCTGACCGATTCCCCCATCGGTCAGGCCTCATGGATCATCGAAAAATTTTGGGCGTGGACCGACTGCGACGGACATCCAGAAAACGTTCTAACCCGAGACGAGCTGCTCGATAATGTCATGCTGTATTGGCTACCGAGTGCTGCGGCGTCCTCAGCACGCCTATATTGGGAAAGCTTTAGCGTAATCGGCCAACAACAAGAGCATGTCCACGTCCCAACCGGTGTCAGCATCTTTCCGCGCGAGATATTTCGCGCTTCGAGGCGTTGGGTTGAAGAACGTTTTAAGTCGTTGGTGTATTACAACGTATTGGAAAAGGGCGGACACTTCGCCGCGTTCGAGCAACCCGACTGCTTTGTTAGTGAGCTAAGGAGCTGCTTCAGGAACCTGCGTTGACCTATTCAACGGCTAAAATTTATTAATTTTACGCGGCTAAAGTGCGCTGCATAATTTCAGCAAAACTTTCGAGTACGCGCAAAGTCAAACCCCAAATAACAAACTCCCGGTAACGAATTCCGGGGAAACTTGTCGCTATCCCACCCATCGGATACTCCAATTGCGTAGCCGCATTTGGATCAAATAGGTGGTGTAACGGCACCCAAAAAACACTGGCGACCTCGCGCTTCTCCCGAACCGTGGCAATGGCCTGGGCGCCAGTGCCCACGTAATAGACAAATGGAGACATAATTTTCAATTCTTGTCGTTGAATATCACGCACCGGTAAGGCACCAACAAGATCACTGGAGTCCAATGATAATCCGATCTCCTCGCTAGTTTCACGTTCTGCCACAGCTCTCGCATTGAGGTCGAAAGGCCCTGCCCGACCACCTGGAAATGCAACCTGGCCGGACCATGGGTCACCATCCCGGTCTGTGCGCCGGATAAAGCATACGTCTAAATCGCTTTGACCATCAGCGAGGATCATCGCGACTGCCGCCTGCGTTGGTTCTGGCTTGAATGCAGCTGGTTCATGCGCACGGCGGTCAAGGTTAGTGCGGATTTCGTTAATGGTCATCACTTGTTTAATTTATCCCAAAGTCGATCGATCATCCCTATCATGGAGTAACGGATCATCGTAACTGGACGGCCATATTAAGCGACGGATGATCTGTCGCAGTCCCCTAGCGCGGCAGCAAACGCCGCGCCAATTTGGTCAATTTGCTCCACCGTGTGGGCGGCACTGACGCTGCATCGGAGCAGGTAACTCGAATTCGGGGTAGCAGGCGGAAATATTAAATTGACATAAACACCGCGCTCCAGCAGGCCCGTCCACAAGGCTAAGGCATCATCAGCATCGGTTAACATAGCCGCAATTACCGGACTGACCTCCGGGCCAAGGTTCAAGCCAAGCTGCGACAATAGTTCGTACAGACGGTTTGCGTTGCTCCATAGTTGTGCCCGGAGATGAGGACTGCGACGCAATACTGCTAGCGCTACTCGGGTCGAAGCAATTACTGATGGGCTCATGGAAGCCGTAAATACATATGGTCGGCTAGATACGCGGACCAATTCTAGCTCCGGCAAATCGCTTACGCAGAAACCACCCGTCGCACCAAGACTTTTGCTGAAGGTTCCAGTGATAAAGTCAACGCTAGTATGCTCATCAGTTACCTCGACCAGGCCTCGCTCACCGAGCACCCCCAACGAATGCGCCTCATCGACCAATAAATACCCACCATATTCACGTTTGACATCAGCGATTTCCTTCATCGGCGCACGGTCGCCCAACATGCTGTAAATACCTTCCACAACGATCAGTGCATTTTTCGCTCGTTCTCCAAGACGCCGCAAACGTTTCGCCAAGTCGTGTGCATCGTTATGCCGAAACCTAATCACTTCGGCACCGCTCATCTGGCATCCATCATAGATACTGGCGTGACAATCTCCATCGATGACGATGACATCATCACGGTTGGTCAAGGCAGACAGGATCCCGAGGTTGGCAAGGTAGCCTGTAGAGAACACTATCGCACCCCGACGTCCGAAGAACTCAGATATGTCGCGTTCTAGTGCGATATGACTTGCATATGTCCCGTTTGCCATACGCGACCCAGTGGTACCTGTTCCTTCAGAAAGCACTGCGTTACTCGCAGCCTCGATACACTCTGGGTGGAAAGTTAGGCCAAGATAATTATTCGTTCCCGCAAGGATAGTGTTCCGGCCATCAACAATCCCTTCCGTAGCAGATATCATCCTCTCTACAACGACGTTAAACGGTTGCGCACCCGTTACATCGAGCTCTTTTTGTCTCGCTGCTAGCGCTTCAAATTTTTTAAATAAGCTCATCGGCGAGCACCAAGAATCTTCTGCAATTCACTACACAAATCACTAACTGTATAAACGTTTGGCAATACGTTAAGTGGGATTGAGACATCGAACGCATCCTCAACCTCGAGTAAAACCTCCATCAGCCGCGCGGAGTCTATACCGAGTTCGCTTGACAACCGGGTGTCTGAATTGACAACTACGTCTCCTTTAGCGTGTTCTTGCAGCAGAACGCACAACTTCGCAAGATTTTCTTCAAATGATTGCATTAGTTTTATTTCCGAAACACTCAGGACGCGATTCAGGACAGCCAATGTTACCTGTATACGGCCCGATCCTCATTCAAAGTCAAGCCCAACCCCTCGGCCAATAAAATCCGCGGCTCCCAACCACTAGCTGCGGTGAAGTCACCATTATCACACACCCAGCGCTGGTGTCGGAGTTCGTTAAGTTTCCAAGGCGTAAGCATCGGCTCGTAACCGAGGAGCCGGCCTAACTGCAGATTAACCGCGGCAAAAAGGTCGAGCAACAATGGTGCCACTGGAACGCGATAAATGCGCCGTTGAAAAGTACTTGTTCCGATTCCAATTACATCATCCAGCGTGTAGCCATCACTACAGCCGTCATGTAGCTCATAAATCCCGCAGGCTGGAATAGCACTACTGAGCCACTTTTCAACGGCGGTGACAAGATCCGCGATGAACAACAGCGAAAAACGGGCATTTCGATTCCCCCATACCGGCACAAATCCGCGCGACATCGCTTTAAATAGCGGCATCAATTCTTGATCACCCGGCCCATATACTGCAGGAGCGCGGAGCGCCAGCCATTTCATATCTCGACTACTTTCGCACAGAGCTAGTTCTCCAGCTCGCTTGCTCTGGGCATACGGCGATAGTTCCGGTTCGGTCGAGGCGAGAGAAGAGACCAAGAGGAATCTATCAACGCTGTTCTCGAGCGCAGCACTGTGAGCTAGAAGGCCAACAACTTTCGCATTACTATCCAAAAATGTTTGGCGCCGCGTTCCACGTACGGCTCCGGCGCAGTGGACCACCGCGTCTACCGACCGTAGCAGGGACTCAATGCTAGACTTATCCTGGAAACTACCAACAATGCATTCAATCCCTTGTGGTAGTACCTTTGCGTTCGAGGTGGGGCGCACCAATGTCCTCACTTGGTACCCACTTCGCAGCAATGAACGAGCGATCGCACCGCCGATAAAACCGGTGGCACCTGTTACAGCGATATTGCGGATCGGCGTAGCCGTCAATTGAACCTTCTATTTTTTACGAACTGAAGTGCTCGTAGGACTACTCATTGATTTTACTGAAATAAGAGACGTTAGCTTACGGCGAGCATTGGCGATTGGTCCCAGTCATTTCGATCAATAAAAT
>DPMX01000366.1 GCA_003540955.1 Gammaproteobacteria bacterium | reverse complement strand
TTTGTGCCTGTTTTTCGGTCGCCTCGGTGCTAGCCCAGATGGCTGGGGTCAATTGGCTCGCCGTTCGAGGCATGCAGCCGCGCGCGGATATCTTCGAACATGGCGTCATATTCATGGTGCGCTTTCAGTGACATGAACTCCGGCGTCAACACCCCGTGGCGGCGCAGAATATGATCGATATTGCTGGCGAAGTTGAACGCCGTATCGCGTGGCAGCGAAAAGTGTTCGTGCACCTCGGCATCGTTAATAGTGCCATCGACGCTGAACTCGACTGCACGGCACTGGTCCGCGATGGTGTAGTGAATGTCGATGCTGAACCCGCTATCGCTGGGTAGCAGGCGCATACGGTTGATATGCAGGTGGCCCGGTTCAAACATGTCTTCCTAATGGGCAAGGTGGGGACGCTCGACCAGTTATATGCCTAATTGAGTGTCGGGGAAACTGTTGTGCTGAAAGCGTGGTGCATCCGACGGTCGTTTGGTAGGAGGCGCCGGGGGTATGCCGAGCCCGAGCTTGACAGGGCGGGAGGTGGCCACTACTCTCTGCCGCGCTTCAGGTGCCCTCCATCTCGAGGAGGGTGAAACTGGGAAGCCGGTGCGTCTGCCAGATCAGACAATTCCGGCGCTGCCCCCGCAACGGTAAGCGAGTCAGCTGAGTCCTCTCAAGCCACTTTGCACTTGGAGTGCATGGGAAGGCGGACCTAACTGGTGGTACACCGCTCGTAAGCCCGGATACCGGCCTGCACGATTGTTACCGTAACGCGGTGGGCTGTTATCGGGACGGATCGGTGCCGATGCCTTGGTCTAAGGGAATCGCTCTCGATCTCTGTCTTGCGACCCTTCGCATAATTTTATGCGTCGCTCGGGTGTGAGTGGCGCCGAGGGGATCATGATGTACCGCGTACTCTATGCTTTGTTAACCGTGTTCATAATGTCGCGATTTTCCTTTGCCGCTACAATCGACAAAAACGCACTTGAGTATATGACTGTCACCGCGTCTCGTAATCCAGTACCTCGATGGGAGGCTGGGAGTACACTCACCATAATTGATCGTGCTGAAATAGAGCGACGGCAAACACCGTACGTAACAGATCTCTTGCGCGGCGTTCCCGGATTATCAGTAAATCAACAAGGAGGAGTCGGGAAACTTTCCCAGGTCCGTGTTCGGGGCGCAGAAGCCAATCACGTGTTGGTCATGATTGATGGTGTTGAGGCGAATGATATGACTCGGGGTGACGACTTTGACTTTTCTTCGCTGACAACCTCTGACATCGAACGGATCGAGGTCGTTCGTGGCCCGCAAAGCTCGCTATGGGGCAGCGATGCTTTGGCCGGGGTGATTAACATTATCACTAGGCAGGTCGACCGGCCGTTAGAAGCTAACGCCTCCATCGAGGCGGGCTCCTTTGGGAGCAAGCAGGTTAGCGGAAGTATCGGCCTCCGGGGGGATAACCATGCCTTCCGCGTTGGTGCTAATCATCTCAGTACGGCAGGTACAAATATCGCGATAACGGGTGCCGAGGATGATGGCTATCGAACCACAAGTTTCAACGCCAAGGCCGATTGGCAAGCGCATAAAGCCATCCACTTTGCTGCTAACGCGCGGGTAACTGATATTCGAAATGATACCGACACCGGAGGCATTACCGGTATCCCCGTTGATAGCGATGGCCAGAGCGATACATTATTAATCTACGCTGCTGCGAATGTGAAAGCGTCCTTCTTTAAGGATAATTGGACCCACCGGATCGGTGGTTCTTGGTTTCGCACCGATAATAAAGACAGAGATTTGCTCGACGGCACCAGTGGACGTGTACAAGGAGATAAATATTCTGTCGACTACCAGACAGACATACGCTTCGTTACGCCACAATTAATTAGCGCTGAACATTTGCTAACCTTTGCGCTTGACTACGAAGAACGGTTCTTTAAACAACGAGGACCAATTAGTTTTGGATTAGACCCGAACCAAAATCGCAAGATCGATACGCTTGGTTACGTCGGTGAATATCGAGTGCGATTATTCGATGTCACTACGATCTCAGGGAGTGTCCGGTATGACGATAATAGTGACTTTGATGACGTTACGACCTTTCGTGTTTCGTTGAGTCAAAGGTTATCGTCATGGGGTACAGCGCTATCTGTTGCATACGGCACGGGTCAAAAAGACCCCACTTTCTTCGACCGGTTCGGTTTTTCGGCTGGTGGCCTTTTCCCGTTTGTAGGCAACAGCAACCTTGCGCCGGAAAGATCGAAAGGGTGGGAGGTAGGTGTGCAGCAATCGCTATTGGATGGGTATGTGCTCATCGGCGCGACTGTGTTTAGCGAACGACTCGAAGACGAGATAAATGGTTTCGTTATAGATCTCACGACATTTACGTCCTCCTCCGAGAATGTGGCTGGGAAAAGCCATCGGGATGGATTCGAATTATCTGCCAATGCTACGTTGACAGACCACTTATCGGTATCGGCTTCCTATACTTACCTAGATGCTAATCAGTTAGATCTGGCTACTGGCAATCGCACCGACGAGGTTCGCCGGCCCCGGCATCAAGGTGTCGCATCGATGAACTATATCCTCCAAAATGGTCGTGGCAATATCAATCTGCAACTCACCCATAGCGGCGACCAAGATGACGTTATGTTTTTGGCACCGGTTTTTGCACCACAACGGGTTAGCCTAAATAATTTCACGTTGCTCGGGTTCTCGGGTTCGTGGCGGCTGCTAGAGCAGCTTTCAGTATTTGTACGCGCTGAGAATATGCTCGACTCTGACTACCAGGAAGTCTTTGGATACCAGGCACCCGGCGCTTCGGCCTATTTAGGTGTGCATTATAGGACTGCACGATAGCAGTCGCTTATTCTAACTGAGGGTAGTAGGGCAGCTTAGTCGCCTTGAATTGTTCCGAACATTCGTCCTTCCTTCCGCCTCGAGCATCTGTTGATGTTAGACTAACTAATTCTAAATTTCGGCAGTGCCCGTTGCAGTGTATGTTTTCGATGGGTTTGTCGTTGGAGAAGTAATGCGCGTTGTCGTCGTTGGATGCGGCCTGATGGGCTTGATCACAGCCTATTATCTTCGCAAGTGGGGCGCAGACGTTTGCGTCGTGGATCGTCAAGACTCTGCGGCTCGAGAAACCAGCTTTGCAAATGGCGGCATGCTTCATGCAAGCCAAGCAAGCCCCTGGAACGCGCCTGGAATCTTGTGGACTGCGATCCGGATGTTTGGTCGGGAGGACTCCGCATTGCTTATCCGGAAGCACGCTCTGCCGAGAATGCTGCGCTGGGGCATTGGCTTTATATGTAATTCAAGTCCCGAGCGATTTGCGGTTAACATCGAACGCAACGCACGCCTTGCTCAGTACTCGCTGGCAGTTATGAATGAGCTACGGGGACTTGAAAAGTTAGACTATGATTATGCCCCAGGCGGCACGTTAACGATTTTTCGCGGTCAACGTGAAGTCGATGCAGCAAACAGTTTTTCAAAGCAGTTTACGAATGGTGGTCTTCGGTTTGAGTTAGTCGACCGGGTTGGTGCTGTGGCGTTGGAACCGACCTTGGCTCCAATTGCTGATGGTATTGCGGGGGCGATGTATTATCCGGGAGACGAGTCGGGAGATGCGTTTAAGTTTTGCCAGGGATTACATCTCTTTTGTGAACGTGAAGGGGTTGAGTTTCAGTTTGAGACCCGGGTAACCAAGCTCGTCCGTGAGGATAATGTTATCGTCTCGGCGGATACCGAAGATCGTCGCCTCCGAGCGGACAAATTTATTATTGCCGCTGGTAGCTACACGTCATTACTGTCCCGGACCGCCGGTCTATACGTGCCGGTGCAGCCGGTAAAAGGTTATTCACTTACGGCACCAATTGGACGATGGGCGAAGCCGCCAACAATGCCAGTCATCGACGAACATTTGCACGCTGCAGTTTGTCCTTTGGGAGATCGCCTTCGTGTTGCCGGCACTGCAGAATTCGCCGGTTATAACTCTGTGCTAACGGAAAGTAGAATCGACAATTTGTTTAACTTGTTGTTGTCGATGTATCCGGAATACGGGCCTTATTTGGATCGCGCATCGACTGATCGTTGGACCGGTCTACGCCCCGTTACTCCTTCAGGGGTCGGAATCATGGGGCGGACAGGGATCTCGAACTTGTATTTGAATACAGGTCATGGCCATTTAGGCTGGACTATGGCGGCGGGAGCAGGCAAGGCAGTTGC
>DPMX01000190.1 GCA_003540955.1 Gammaproteobacteria bacterium | reverse complement strand
AATCGAGAACTGATGCGTGTGAAGTTCACTGGAGCACGTAAAAATGCCTTACGCATGGCTTTCCCTGTGTCCGAGTAATAGTCGCCGGTCCCATCGGCTTTTGGGTAGTAGACAGCACGCAGTTTCTCTCCACGATTCACGAATTCTGCGGCTAGAATCTTTCCGCTTTTAACTTTCTCGCCATCCTTGAATAATTCCTCAAATACAACACTAAATCGATCCCCAACTCGTACATCTAAAACGAAGTCAATATCCCAACCGAAAATATCGGCTAGCTCCATGATTGTTTTATCAGACAGCCCTGCGGCTTGCCCATCTAGAAAAAGGGAGTGCTTTATTTCCGCTTGCGCGCTCGCGTGTCGAATTTCTGGCTCCACCTCAACGATCGACATCGAATATTTATCGAGCTCGCTTACGACATGTAATGAACGAAGATAATCAAGTTCTTGAACTATCTCTATGACTCGTCCGTCTTCGTCTGATCGAACCTTGATCTGTTGGCCCGGCTTGATGCTACGCAGGTTTTTTGCCTGTGGGCCGAGCGCCAATATTTGATGAAGATCATTTTTTGAGAAACCATACCGTCCAAATATCAAAGATAGGTTATCTCCTGGTGCGACTGTTATGGTCGACCAATCTGACGCCTTAGTATTATTATACGTACGTGGCTCGAAAGGGATTCGATCGTTCGGAAGTTTTACCGCGCCGATTTTAGACGTTGAGGAAATTTTGGGAAGCTCTAGGACAATCGACGATGTTACGCTTAGGTCATTTGCGGTTGCGCTGGTTGGGAGTATATGCCGGAGCGTGACTATGATTCCAACAGAAAGTGACAAGACAAGTGCACACACCGTGATCTGACGTCCACGAGCCTTTGATCTTCGGGCCGCTCCGTGCGCCACTTTTACGTTGTAGTCATACTTGACTTGTCTTTTGTAAGGCACAGGCAAACTTTGGCTTTTTCTCGGCAACAAAATAACGTTTTGGCCACTCTCGGTCAATGTGTCGAGCGCCAACGATGTGTTACGCTTATTAGCCTATAAAATTTAGGTTCTCGCGATCGTTAGGCATGCAAGACCAGCTAGACATTATTCGGCGAGGTTCTAATGAAATTCTCGTCGAGGAAGAATTATTCGAGAAACTGCAACTCAAACGGCCGTTGCGCGTTAAGGCCGGGTTTGATCCAACTGCGCCGGATCTTCATCTCGGACATACCGTTTTGATAAACAAGATGCGCCAATTCCAAGATATCGGCCATGAAATTCTATTTTTGATAGGTGATTTCACGGCCATGATCGGCGACCCTACTGGAAAGAATACGACACGCCCGGCATTGACCTCGGAGGAGGTTAAAGCCAATGCACAAACGTACACCGAACAGGTTTTCAAGATCCTCGATCCAGCAAAAACTAAGGTTGTGTTTAATTCGCAATGGATGGGATCCATGGACCCAGCCGATTTGGTAAAAATTGCTTCACAACACACGGTTGCACGCATGCTGGAGCGTGACGACTTCCAAAGACGATATGCTGCTGGTCAGCCTATTGCGATTCATGAATTTTTGTATCCCCTAATCCAGGGGTACGACTCGGTGGCGCTGGAAGCAGATATAGAGCTTGGCGGTACGGACCAAAAGTTTAATCTCCTTGTCGGACGGCAGTTGCAACAGGCGTATGATCAAGCGCCGCAGGTTGTTTTGACAATGCCATTGCTCGAGGGGATCAGCGGCGGTGACAAAATGTCAAAATCGCTTAACAATTTTATTGGGATAACCGAGCCCGCAAGCGAGATGTTTGGGAAACTGATGTCGATTTCCGACGATCTCATGTGGAGATATTTTGAACTTGTTAGTTCCCGATCACTTCGGGACATTGACAAATTGCGGGCGGAGACGAGAGCTGGCCGAAACCCGAAAGACGCCAAGGTCGAACTTGCGGTGGACATCGTCGGTAGATTTCACGGTACCGCAAGTGCGAACATGGCATTTCAGGCGTTTGATCAGCGATATGTGCGTGGTCAATTGCCGGATGATATGCCCGAAGTCACGGTCGCGGTTGGCGTCGAGGGTCTTCCGTTGGCAAATGTTCTAAAGGTAGCCGGGCTGACCTCGAGTACGTCTGAATCCCACAGGATGGTGGAGCAGGGCGCGGTTCGCGTCGATGGGGTGAAAATTGACGACGCGCGACAACGCATTAAAGTAGGTCGACCGTTGGTCATTCAGGTTGGCAAAAGGCGTATTGCCCGAGTTCTGTTGGACAACGAGTAAGATTCGCATAGGGTGTCTAAGCGCTATTTTGCTGTAGCCTCTGATACGTTTTTAGGTCGACTTTGGCTGCCTGTTTTTTCGCTCTAAATTATCTCGAAATCAGGCTCCGTAAGCTACTGAAAAATAGAATAAATGACAGGTCGTTGACCGTGCGCTGCAAGTAAGTATAATTCGCGCCCTCTCGTTGGGGAAACCTTCCCCGCTCGCTCTTTAAAAATTAGTCTGACCAAGTAATTTGTGTGGGCGTTAACGTCTAAGATTGAGTTCCATCAGAGACCCTGATGAGCAATATCTGGCGTTACGTCAAATAGAGCTTGTCAATTTTATTTGTCCGGCCCCTTCAGCTGGACACAAAACTTAAACTGAAGAGTTTGATC
>DPMX01000121.1 GCA_003540955.1 Gammaproteobacteria bacterium | reverse complement strand
GGATCCGATCGTTAAATGTCCAACCGAGCCGTACGCGATACCAGGCCTGATAGAGAGGTACTTCACGCATCAAGAATCGTAAAGGATCAGGGACCCGCCGACGAAACTGAGCGAACGGTGCGGCCCAGTGCAGTGAGCGCTGGAATATCGTCAGTGACCTTACCTTGTGTTGGATTTCCGGGGCAATCTGCATACAGCTTGCCCCGTTTCCTATTATTGCGACTCGCTTATCTGTAAGGTTAATGTCCTCCTCCCACTTTGCAGTATGGAAAGAAGGTCCTGAAAATTGGTCAAGCCCGTCAATATTAGGCAGCACTGGGGGATTGAAAATACCAACAGCACTAATCAATAGATTCGCCGTCAGTGACCCGCTGACATTATCTGCCGATGTGAAATTTACCCGCCATACCTGAGCAGAGGCGTCATAAGTGGCATCGTGGACTTTGGTGTCGAAACGAATATGTGAATTGAGTTCGAATTCCGCCGCCACCTGCTCTAGATAGTCGTGAAGATCGTCCCTTAAAGCGAAGAACATCGACCAATCGTGCATTGCAAATGAATAGGAGTACAAGTGATTCGGCGTATCTACACCTGCACCCGGGTAACGATTCTCGTACCAAACACCCCCAACCACTCCGTGCTGTTCCAGAATAGTAAAAGGTATACCCGCAGCTTTTAGGTTAACCGCCGCACAAATGCCTGAGATACCAGCCCCAACAATTAAAACATGAAAGCTATCCGGCACATCGATCACATCTTCTGAAACGGAACGATGACCGAGTAAGCTAGACGTAAATGACCCGTACTCGGGAGGCACCGGCTCGCCCATTGAGCAACTAAGCATTTCTACCAAAAGTTCTGGCCGAGGATCTGGAATCGCAATCGGATTTCCATCCCGCCAGTCGAGTATCGCTTCTAAGGTTGCCGCTCGGACCTCTTCTTGAATCGACTCCGGTAAACCCCCGCTATCATTGTCGCCAAGTCCACTTCCCCGCAACGGGCGATAGGGCGGTTTTAACCAGCGCATTTCACCAGTTATCTGCACAAGCACCATCAGTAAGGTGGGGATGTTCGCAATAGAAACAGCGTCCGCAAACTGTTGACGTTCCATAGTGTTGGTAGCCACTTATCTTAATAGTCTCTATATGGTGAGAATGAATCGTAGACGACGATATCGCTGGTGTCTACGTGCCACCGTTCAGTTGAATCCGCCCGCTGGATCATCGCGATTGCTATATCTAAAGCAACGCAGTTAGATTCAAAAAGTTGCCGACAAGAAACCATTGTTTTAATCTGACTGGAAATTTTCTTAATTTTTTACTTATGGCCATCCGACGCATCATTCGTATGGGTCATCCGCTTCTACGCGAGGTGGCGCAACCACTCGACCCCAACGAAATAGGCGGACTTGAGTTCAACCGCTTGCTCACCGACATGATCGACACTTTACACGATTATGGTGGCGTCGGACTTGCGGCGCCACAGATCGGCGAGAGCGTACGCCTTGCAATTATCGAAATTCCAGGCGGCGAAACACGTTATGGTGAGTTTGCGCCGATGTCACTCGCGGTGTTTATAAATCCTAGTATTCACGTTGTCGATCCGGCTATTGCCGGATATTGGGAGGGTTGTCTGTCAGTACCGGGGCTACGCGGCTACGTGGAACGACCACAGCGTATAAAAGTGAATTACACAAACGAGCATCGCGAAGAGCGTGAGATTGAACTTAGTGGATTTCCCGCCACGGTTTTTCAGCATGAATTCGATCACCTAGACGGAACATTATATGTCGATCGGATCGGTGATACCCGTCGACTTTCCTTCGAGCATGAGTACGAACGATACCTACTGCCACAAATGGATGGGTAGCCGTGAGGTTGACTTATCCAGGCACGCAAATGCGGAGTCTACGTCGCTCCGAAAGTGTTGGCTGCTGACGGAAACTCGTTAATTCCGAGACGCTCTCGAAAATCTTCGCTTGGTCCCATCACCATTGGTTCAACACTAATGCCGATCGCATTTGCCACTCGGTCAACCATGCTGAAATCCGCTGCGATGAGAGACGCCGACACGACACCCGCCGGGCCCAAACAATCGAATAGACGACTGCGGGCAGCCACAAGGCGGTCAAGATCGGTGGAAAGTACAGATTTAGCAAACATCACCAACTCGCGACCATGTCCCACTCCGCTGTCGAGATCTGGATCGAAGGCGCCTTGCAGGTTGAAACCTTGATTTACCGCAGTACCACTCTCACGGAGGATATAGGTATGCCAAGTGGTTCAGTAAAAGCATTGATTAAGCTCGGAGACTTTCGCGGCGATAATTTCGATCTGGGGCCGAGACAACGTCTCATGCGAGCTCGAGTCAAAGTTCATTATCGTCTCAACAGAGAAATACTCTTGATTCAGTATCGCATTTAACCGCCGCGCTTCATCCGGAACGAGGCTTAAGGAACGCAAAATATTAGGCGTGGGGCCTTTTCCAAATATTGACTTAGCCAGTGCCCCCCCTTCCGGTTCACTCGGGATCGTTTCGGTAAAAAAGCCCTCACGTTTAGCCTCCAATGGGCGTTCGCACGATGGTTCTTTGTCATCTACCGGCTCTCTCAATCGTCTCGACGGGACACCGATTCCTCGGGCAAATACATCAAGGTGTGCAAGCCGTGAGACTAAGCCGACGATTTCAACATACTCCCCTTCGGTGACCCCGTCTGCTTGAGCTTTCTCACAAAAAGTCCGATCAATCTCTACTCCCCCAAGCGCAACTGCAGTCGCGACTCTTTGCGCTGGTTTAGACAGAGCAGTTTTTGAAGCTAAACCTTCATCACCAATCGACTCTTGAACACCAGCATCGCTGCGTACCTTGCGCGCAGTGGCAGCGATAGCAGTTCTTTGCGCTGCAGTTCCCCAGGTTCCGGGACGCGCGTAGGAGAGAATTTCATCGGTGTGCAACTTTTCCGTGTCAGCCGAAATCGGATATTCCGCGTCGGAATAAAGACTCATAACTATACGAACCTCACTCGTATCTCTGTTTAGAAAATATTACCATAAACCTAATTATCTCTAAGCGGCTAAAGGAAAGCGGTATGAAATCTATTGTCCTACGCTATGGTCCGATCGCGATGCTTTGCTTTAGTGGTCAAATTTTTGCAGATGACCGCGATGGGATGACAGTTTATAAGACCGAATGCGCGAGTT
The DNA here is from genome assembly GCA_003540955.1 of Gammaproteobacteria bacterium. Classification (GTDB taxonomy): domain Bacteria; phylum Pseudomonadota; class Gammaproteobacteria; genus UBA11873. Next base: position 2,249 of record DPMX01000121.1, on the reverse strand, counting down.
GTCACGACTCAAACACACCCCGCACACCTCCGTTTTCGATGCTCCGTGAGCTCAAAACTAACCGTATTGTGAGTGCACTAGAAACGGGAACCATGCGAATTATAGGAACATTCAACTTGACCGGCCCAGAGCGGGTCGCAGTATCCGAATTTATTACCGGAAAACCATACGATTTGAAGTGGGATGATAGCGGGACCAATTTTTGTGAGTCGGCGCCATGGCCTAAGAGTGATCCGTTCGCTGCACCACATTGGAACGGTTGGGGTAATGGCCTCGCGAATACGCGCTTTCAATCGGCGGCCCACGCGAATCTGACGGTAACTGAGGTTCCCAAACTGAAACTCAAATGGGCCTTTGCGTTCCCAGGCGAGACATTCGTAGAATCGCAACCTACCGTAGTCGGTGGGCGACTATTTATTGGCAGCCCCAATGGGACCGTGTACGCACTAGATGCGAAAACCGGGTGCACCCACTGGCGTTTCAAGGCCGAAGCACCGGTAAAAGCACCGGTTAGTGTGGGGTACCTTAAAAACGGGAAATACGCCCTATTCTTTGGAGACCAAAGTGGCCGTGTGTATTCTCTGGATGCCGCGAACGGTACTTTGCGCTGGATGGATATAGGTGACGATCATCCAAGTGCGCGAGTCACGGGAGGCGTGCAGCTATATAACGGTAAGCTATATGTACCGATGGCATCGTGGGAAGAAGTTCTGGCGATGGCGGAAGACTACACCTGTTGCGTTTTTCGCGGCAGCGTGATCGCGTATGACAGCGATTCAGGAAAACGATTATGGAAACAGTTTACCATCGAGCAAACGCCAGGCCCCATCGGTGAGGATACAAACGGAAAAGTAATGCATGGTCCCTCTGGTGCGGGTGTGTGGTCGGCCGTCACCATCGATCCAAAACGAAAGCTTATCTACATTGGCACCGGTGATAATTATTCGAATCCGACGTCGGATACCAGCGACAGCATTATGGCGCTCGACTTAGACAGCGGCGAAATCACTTGGGTATACCAAGGATTGACCGGTGATGCCTGGAATGTCGGCTGCATGCTAAAAGAGCAAGTGAATTGCCCCAAGAATGCTGGACCCGATGAAGACATGGGGGCTTCCCCTATCTTAGCCACTCTACCGGACGGCAGTAATGTGCTCATTGGCGCCCAGAAATCTGGGTTTGCCCACGCGCTTGATCCCGACGCCAAGGGCGCACCCAAGTGGAAGAAAAAACTTGCTAAGGGCGGCGTTCAAGGTGGATTACAGTGGGGTCAGGCGACAGACGGTAAAGTCCTTTATGCCTCACGCTCTGATGTGCGGTGGCTGTCTGAAGACGGCGCACTGGCCGATGACATAGCGTTGGATCCTAACGCCGGTGGTGGTTTGTTAGCCGTCGACCTTACATCCGGCGAAATCTTATGGGAGGCCCCACCGGTCAGCTGCAAAGATCGAACACGCTGCAGCCCAGCCCAAGGAGCTGCGGTTACCGCAATGCCAAGCGTAGTTTTCTCCGGTTCTCAAAGCGGTGAGATGCGCGCCTTCGACGCACTAACCGGGAAAGAGATTTGGCGCGTCGATACAGTTCGCGATTTCGACACAGTTAATGGCGCGAAGGGTCGAGGCGGGTCGATCGATCAAGCCGGCGCAGTTGTCGTCGACGGCATGGTCTATTTTAATTCGGGCTATTCGAAATTTGGAGCAAACCCGGGCAACGTCCTACTCAGTTTCGGTCTGCCATCCCCGTAAAACTAAAGGCTAGCAAGATAAATTTGATTAATCGTTTTTAGTCGCGAAACTGATCAAGAAACGAAGTTAGTTGACATTACCAACTTTTACTTGATGACTTGCGTTTCAAGTTCGGGAACTACATTTTGTAAATCAAGTGCCAGACCCGATTGCGTAACTTCTTGTAATTCAAAAATATTGCCATCTGGATCGCGCCCGTACGTGGTTCTAACAGTTCCGCCGACATCGACCGGCGGAGTATGAAACTTAACCCCCTCGGCTAGTAATCTCTCATATTCTCCGTCGACGTCGATCACATCAAAACAGATGTGGGTTAATCCTGCATCACATGCACGCCGATTAGGGATCGGGTCCTTGCCGACCGGGTGGGTATATTGAAAAATTTCAACGAACGTGTTCCCAGCTCGCAAAAGCGCAGTTTTTACTGCACTATCTTGCAAACCCACTACCTTGTCGGCCACCGCATTACCACTGTCCCAATCGTAGCTTACCGCAAATGGCAAG
>DPMX01000303.1 GCA_003540955.1 Gammaproteobacteria bacterium | reverse complement strand
AAATCAAGGGAAAATATTTACGCCTTTTTGGAAGGAGATCATACCGATCCGGCCAAGTTCTTTTGGCGGCACTACCTGGGCGCCATCATCGTATGACCCTAGGCGCAAAAGCTTGTTTATCTGCGGAACAGACTTGATTGGTTTATTTACCGGCGGTGTAGATGATGGAATTAAACCACCAGAGTTTTTCGATGGCGGCGAATTTATCTTTGACTCTCACCGAATGGGAGTGTTCGCTGCGATCGACGTCACCACTAACCGCCTACTCTGGCAACACCGGTGGGAGGACTTTTGCTATAGCGGTTCTGCCGCCACTGCAGGCGATCTCATTTTTACCGGCAAAAATGATGGCCGCTTTGTAGCGCTGGATTCACGCGATGGTAGCGTTCTATGGGAGTTTCAAACCGGCGCAGGTGTCAACGCCCCGCCTACCGTGTTTGAATATAAAGGCGAACAGTACGTCGTGATTTACGCAGCAGGCGCGCTTTTCACAAATTCTGCACCCGGTGACAACGTATGGTTGTTCTCATTGTCGGGCACTCTTAATGATGTCGCGCCTGGATCATCAGGAAAAACAAACATTGCCGCCGACGCCGACCCGATTAAAGGTGCAGAGACGTATTCTCGCTACTGTAGCCAATGCCACGGCAATAACGGCGAAGGTGGACATGGCGGCGGCCCCGCCTTAAAAGGGGAACTCGACCCAGAGAAGGTCATGTCGATCATTACGCAAGGTAACAAGCAAATGCCAGGCTTTGGCAACATGCTCACTTATGACCAACTGAATCAGGTAGCCGCTTACGTGCGAGCTGGCCTGAAACAACCGTAGGTCGATCGTTCCTATCTGTTCGACGATTTTTTGTTGGCACTAACCAAATCCCTAATGAATTTCAGGAAAGCCGTTGGCACACACCATAATTGAAAAATGGCCGCCGGCCGGCCGAGCCTGGACTATGCTTGGCGTGATGACCCTCGCGTATATTCTTTCGTTTGTCGATCGTATGATTTTTGGCTTGCTGATTTCACCAATCAGAGCTGAGTTCGCAATCAACGATACCGTTTTCAGTTTGCTCTACGGTTTGGGCTTTGTGTTTTTCTATACCATCGTGGGGGTCCCGCTTGGCTGGATCGCTGATCACTACAACCGCCGCAATCTCGCAGTTGTCGGCATCGCAACCTGGAGTTTGATGACCGCAGCGTGCGGTCTAGCGCAATCTTTCGTGCAACTGACTTTAGCGCGCATCGCGGTAGGCGTTGGTGAGGCGACGTTGACGCCAGCGACGTACTCCATGGCTGGAGATAGCTTTCCCCCGCACAAGCTTGGTCGCGCCATGTCGGTATTTGTCATCGGGTGGCCTCTTGGTATTGGTCTTGCCTTAATTATCGGTGGGCTAGTGATCCAATTTGTTGCCGAAGCGCCGTCTCACAACATACCATTGCTTGGCGAGCTTAAATCCTGGCAGGTTTGCTTTTTGGTAGTTGGTTTGCCAGGTTTGCTTATTGCAGCGCTTGCCGCAACCGTGGCGGAACCAATCCGGCGCGTACCTCAATCGCGACGCGGGAAAGACAACAGAACCTCGACGGTAGCCCACTTACGGAAACACTGGCAAGCCTACACCAGCCTGACAGTCGGTTACTCAATGATCAGTGTCGTGATGAATACTTATCATTTGTGGGGTGTACAGGTGTTTGTCCGTGTTCACGATGTCCCAGTGTCAAAAGCAGGTGTCATGGTCGGTTGCATGATCGCGATATTGGGTACGATTGGGATCTTGACCGGTGGGTGGCTAAATGATCGTCTGCGTACCAAGGGCCAGCACGATGCTGCGCTGAAAGTCGGAATACTATCGTCCCTCTGCATGATTCCGTTTGCAGCGAGTGCGACTTTAGTGGATTCGGCAGATCTAACCTTATTACTGATGTTACCAATCGGGTTTTTCACGAGTTTTGGTTTCGGTGCAAGCGGTGCGGCCATTGTGATGTTGACGCCTCCACGAATTCGGGGCACCGTGTCGGCCATCTATCTTTTTGTTATTAATATGATTGCTATGGGACTTGGTCCACTACTCACCGCACTAATGAACGACCACGTCTTCCGTAGCGATCTTGCCGTTGGTAAATCCGTCGCTCTGGTCGCTACAGTGGCGTTAGTATTATCTGCATCGCTCTTCCTTTGGGGCCGAAAACACTACCAAAACTTGAGCAGCGTGATGCAACAGAGAGAAATCTCAACGTGATCCGCGCAGGAAGCGACATTGGCGGAACGTTTACCGACGTTATTTTGTTTGATCCAAAAACCCAAGATATTCGTATCGCAAAAATCCCCAGCACGCCAAACCTAGAACAAGCCGTACTGGACGGCATCGCGGCGACCGGGAAGCAGGCAAACGAACTTGAAGTACTGGTGCATGGCTCAACGATTGTGATCAACGCTCTGCTAGAACGTAAAGGTGTCAAAACTGCGTTAGTCACCACCGAGGGATTTCGCGACGTCTACGAGATCGGACGCATCAATCGTCCCGATTCGTTTAATGTGTTCTTCAAGAAGCATGATCCGCTGGTAAAAAGAGAGCTCCGCTTTGAAATAGTGGAACGTGTGCTACCAGACGCCGTTCTAACACCAATCGACACGACGTCCATCGAGCAACTGATCGAAAAGCTACGTGATCATTCAGTTGATGCGATTGCTATATTATTGCTTCACTCGTATGCCAACCCCACCCATGAGATTACGCTGAAAGCGGCACTCGAAAAGGCGTTTCCAACTGCATTTATCAGCACATCAAGTGAGCTAACACGGGAGTACCGCGAGTACGAGCGTACCTCAACTGTTGTTGCCAATGCTTATGTCGGACCTATCGTGGAGCATTATCTGGGGGAACTGGCCCGGCATTTAAAGACGCGCGATTTTGACGGAAACTTCTATCTGATGCAATCGAACGGTGGCCTGATTAGTGAAGATGAGGCACGCAAAAACTGCATTGCGTTAATTGAGTCGGGACCGGCAGGTGGGGTTATTGGGACCCAACAGGTATTGAACGATTTGAAGCTACCGTCAGGAGTCGCTTTTGACATGGGTGGGACAACGGCCAAAGCTGGAGTGGTCGAAAACGGAAGCCCGCGCATTGGTCATCAGTATTTTATCGGCTCCTATAACACCGGCTTACCCGTTTTGACTCCGGTGATGGATATCCACGAAGTAGGAACCGGCGGCGGAAGCATTGCCTCGGTAACGGCATACGGTGAGTTACGTGTAGGTCCGCGTAGCGCGGGTGCGATACCGGGTCCCGCTTGTTATCAAGCGGGTGGGAGGGATGCGACTGTTACTGATGCGAACGTCGTATTAGGGCGACTGAACGCTGCGTTGCCATTAGCTGGTTCCATGAAAGTCGATGAAAGTGCTGCGCGCAACGCTCTTGCCGAAAATGTGGCGAAACCGCTGGGCGTTTCCGTCGAGCAAGCAGCGGTGGGTATCTTGCAGGTGGCCAATACTGCAATGGCCTATGCCATTAGTGCAGTCACAGTTGAACGGGGCTTAAATCCCGCAGATTTTGTTTTGGTCGCCTACGGTGGTGCGGGACCTCTACACGCCACTCAAATCGCACGTGAACTTGGGATCAGGCAAGTCGTAATTCCCCCGAGTCCAGGCGTATTTAGTGCCTATGGCATGCTGTTTGCGGATCCCCAGGGGCACGCGTCTCGCACCCGTATCACCCGGGTCGACGCCAACAGTCTCGGCGGACTGGAAAACATAGTTACCGAACTGATTGACGAGGCGGTCGCGCCCTTAAATATCGCTGCCGGCATGGCAGATATGATCGAGTTTCACGCCGACATGCGCTATGTCGGTCAAGAACATACGGTCAATGTACCTCTTGAGCGGGAGATGATCTTGCATGGCCTTCATGCAGAAATAAAGGCGCGCTTCGACACCGTACATGAACGCAGCTACTCCCATAGTGCCGAAGATGAGCCCGCCGAGATAGTCACCTTGCGTTGCGTCGCCAGCCTTAATTCGGACAAACCAAACTTTGCTGCGATTAGTGAGACTATTGGGGAGACATTGCCAAACTTTGAGGCCCCAGTTTGGTTATCAAAGGACTTTGCTGAAGCTCTGCCATTTTTTGCACGTGGCACCCTCGGCGCCAAACAGCGTATCGACGGTCCCGCAGTCATATTTGAGGAAACCGCATCGACATTATTACTCAACGGTGATAGCGCCGTAGCACATGCGAACGGGCACTTGTTGATCGAGATTGAACACGCGGACATCGAGTAGAGTTTATGGATGCTAACGCAAAACTAAGGGCGATTGACGCGGAAGTATTACGCCATGGCTTCATCGCCATTACGGAAGAGATGAAAATTAACCTCATGCGCACCGCCTACAACATGATCATTTATGAGGCCTTAGATTTTACGGTAGGTTTATTTGATGCCGAAGGCAATACGATTTCGATTGGCCTTGGACTGCCGATGTTCATTCGAGGTATGAGTGAAACTGTGAAGGCAACACTCAAAGAAATTCCAAGTGACGACATGCGACCAGGCGATATCTATATTACCAATGACGCCTACATTACCGGTAGCCATCTAAATCACATTGTCTTGACACTACCGCTGTTTGATAACAACGAAGTTATTGGATTTACATCGACGATGGCGCATTGGCTTGATATCGGCGGTGTACTTAACGGTGTCACCCGAGATATTTATTCTGAGGGATTGCAGATCCCAATCTGCAAGTTGTTCGATGAACACGAACAAAACGAATTATTAGTCAAAATAATCGCACAAAATGTGCGGAACCCGGATCTAGCACTAGGGGACTTACGTGCACAGATCGCTGCAGTGCGTACTGGCGAAAAACGGTTTAACCTGATCCTGGAACGCTACGGTCGGACCCGGGTAGTGGATGCCATGCAGTTCACCATGGAACGTAGCGCCGAGCGGGCGCGTGCTGCCGTTAACGACATTCCAGATGGTTATTACGAAGCGCAATGTTTTATGGATGGCGACGGCGTAGTTGATGCGCCCATACCAATTCACGTTGCCGTGACGGTCTCGGGCGACAAGATGACGGTTGATATGAGCGGCATTTCGCCGCAAGTGCAAGGCTTTTACAACTCCGGACGCACCGCGGGATTATCTGCGGCCCAAGTGGCTTTTACCTGCTTGATTGACCCTATAAATCGCCCCATCAACGACGGTACCTTTGACGCACTTGAGGTTATTTTACCTGAGCGCCGGGTCGTTAGTGCGGTCAAACCAGCCGCCATGCGCTGGTGGATGACCATCCCAATGACAGTCGTCGACACAATTTTTAAAGCATTAGCACCCGCTTTGCCGCAGGCAGTGCCGGCTGGGCACCATGCCGATTTAGCAATCGTAGATATGAACGGAGAGCACCCGCAAGGATGCCATTTTTACCGCTGTATCGGCGGCTTAATTGGTGGTGGATGGGGCGCAAAGTGGAATGAAGACGGCATGAGTGCCACGATTTG
>DPMX01000050.1 GCA_003540955.1 Gammaproteobacteria bacterium | reverse complement strand
GCCTCATCTTGACTTAAACGGTACCGAAGAAATTGATGCTTCCGGTTGTGTAGTCCTTCCCGGTCTGGTCAATGCACATTCGCACGAGTGCATGGAGCGAGGATGGTTTGAGGACCTCCCCTTCGATACCTGGCTTAATGATCATGCGCAACCGAAAGATCGTGCCTACACCGCAGCCGATCAACGAGCTGCTGCTCTTCTCAACCAAGCTGAGATGATCTCCTCAGGGGTTACTACTTTCGTTGACATGTTCCGTTTCCCAGGGGAGGCCGCGTCCGTCGCAGTGGATTCCGGTCTACGAGCAATAATTGCTCCGCAACTGATCGACTCGACACCAGATGTCGGGGAAACACTTGAAGCTAATCTCACCGCCTTCGACGAATGGCATGGCACGGGTAATGGTCGGATTTCTGTATGGTTCGGTCCACACGCCCCCTACTCCTGCTCGGACGAGATGCTGACCGCAGTCGGCGAGGCCGCACGAGCCAGAGGCACCGGCATCACCACACACCTGGCAGAAAGCCGCTGGGAGGATAGCAGCATTCGCGAGCGCACCGGTCTAAGTCCCACTGCCTATCTGGACCGTGTCCTCGGTCTTGCCGGGGACGTACTCGTTGCCCACGCAGTGCATGTCGACACAACTGATATCGAGCTACTAGCCGCCCACGACGTAGCAGTTGCTCACTGCCCAAACTCCAATATGAAACTCGGCAACGGGATGGCCCCGATACCGGAGCTACTCACAGCAGGGATCCGCGTCGGGCTCGGCACCGACTCAATCATGACTAACAATAACCTCGACCTTTTTGAGGAGATGCGGCAGGCGTCGCTGCTCGCCAAGCTTCGCCGAGAGGACCCAGCCGTCCTCCCCGCGTGGACGACTCTGGAAATGGCCACGATTCACGGCGCCAGGGCCCTCGGTCTCGAGGATAGCATTGGCAGCTTGGAAGTGGGCAAGCGCGCTGATCTCATACTCGTTAATCTCAACCAACCACATCTGTGGCCGTTCCACCAATCCACATCCGGCTTCGGCAACTTGGTGGAAAACCTCGTGTACTCGGCCCGGGCCAGCGATGTAGTCGGTACGGTGGTTGATGGCCAAGTATTGATGTCGGACAGCATCCTTCGGACTCTCGATCTTGCCGAAGTACGCCGGATCGTGGAAGAACAAGGAGCAGACCTACTTCGACGCGCTGGCGCAGAGTCCTTAGTTTTGGCGCGACTAGGCTGCCGCAAAATAAAAGGGTAAACTGTCGACAGTCGACATTCTAATAAGTGGAGTAAACATGGCAAAAGTATATCGAGATGATGACATAGACCTTAGCGTTCTCGAAGGCAAGACTGTATCCATTCTGGGATACGGAAATCAGGGTAGGAGCCAAGCTCAGAACCTGCGAGATAATGGCATCAATGTCGTAATTGGTAATCGCGGGGACGACTATCGCGCTCTTGCCGGCGACGACGGTTTCGAGGCGTCCGACATTCCTACAGCGACGACCAAAGGAGACGTCGTAATGGTGTTGTTACCGGACGAGACCCAAGCCAGTGTCCTCCCTGTTGATGTTTTTCCACATCTTATGCCTGGTGCGACACTGGTGTTTGCCCATGGCTACTCGGTGTTCTACAAAGAAATTGATCCACCCGAAGGTCATGATATCACTCTGCTCGCACCAAAAATGATCGGTGCCGCTGTTCGCGAACTTTTTACCGCGGGCGCAGGTTTTCCGTCGCTGGTGGCTGTCGATCGGGACAGTACGGGACGGGCATGGGATACTGTACTGGCGTTAGCAAAGGGAATCGGCAGCACAAAGTTAGGAGCTTGGGAAACCACCTTCGAAGAGGAGACAATCACTGACCTGTTTGGCGAACAGGTGGGCGGTGGCGGGGCTATCATTTCCATCATGCGTTCATTCAAGGTGCTCACCGATGCAGGTTATGACCCGGAAGTCGTACAGCTGGAAATGCTGGGCTCAGGCGAGTTGGTTGAGGTTATTCGTAGCCAATGGCGTGAGGGCGTCATCGAGGCACTGACTGGGCACAGCCCGACCAGTCAGTTTGGCCAGTTGCATCGAGCCGAAGAGTTGAAGGACAACGGCGAGGCCGAGCAGTACCTAAAGGGTGTCCTTAATCAACTTCAGGATGGCAGTTTTGCCGAGTTGTGGCGCCGTGAACAGGAATCCGGCTACGAGCGTCTCGAAAAGCTGCGCGCCCACTACCTTGGTGATGCGTTTTGTGATGCAAGCCGTCGCAATAGAGAGGAACTTAAAGAGGTCATCGAAAAGGGGATCGTGTGAATGTGTCACCGATGACAGAAGCACCTCTATTTGGCCAGCGAATAGCTGGTGTCTCCGTGCCACCTTGCGACGGGGGCGAGATACTTAAGCGCATGTCGCCCGCCAACCCATCTCGATTGGTTGCCCGATTTGGCGTAGCAACCCACAAGCAGATTGACGAGGCCGTCGCTGCTGCTCGTCGAGTTCAACCAGAATGGGCGGCCCGGCACCCGGCACAACGGGCCGAGGTCCTCATTCGGGCAGCACGTCTCCTTGAACAGCGGCGTGCGGAGCTGGTGAATTGGGAAGTAGCAGAATCCGGCATGCTGCGCTCACTTGCGGAGATGCACGCCGGATGGTGCGTAGATGTCCTCGACTTTTATGCCGGCCTTGCCCGGGCCTTGTCGGGTCGCAGCGTGCCCCTCGGTTCGTCGAAACTCGGGATGGTCATACCTGAACCTTACGAGGTGGTCGTTGCGCTCGGCCCGTGGAACTTCCCGTTATCTGAATTGATTTGGAAACTTGCGCCCGCCCTTGCGGCAGGATGCTCGGTGATATCGAAGCCATCCGAACTCACGCCGGTGACCTCGCTAATCTTCGATGAGGTACTGATCGAAGCTGGTGTCCCACCTGGACTCACGAGCGTCCTTGTTGGCGGTCGCGAGGTCGGTGCTGCCTTGATTCAAAAACCGGACGTAGGACTGGTGAGTCTTACCGGCGGCCGGGCAACCGGCCAGGCTGTGCTCACCGCCACGGCGCAGAATCTGACGCCCACCATTATGGAGCTCGGTGGGAAGAGCCCCATCATTGTTTTGCCGGATGCTGATGCGATCCAAGTCGCCGAGATCATCGGGAATGCCGTAGCGTACAGAACCGGGCAACAATGCATATGCCCTAGCCGGGTAATGGTCATTGGCAACGACAGACGTCGCAAAAAAATCGCAGAAGCTATTCACGGCCAACTGTCTTCTCTAACAATGGGAGATCCTGATTCGACAGATACAACCCTTGGGCCGGTGATCAGCACCGATCACGCGAATGCTCTGCGGCAAGTAATTAGCGATGCGTCCAAACGATCGATACGAGTCCTCGGCGGCGAAACCGTCGAAGGTGCCTTCGTTCACCCAGCCATCTTTTTGGCCGACGACAAAACAGACCCCACCGTAACCGAAGAATTGTTCGGGCCCTATACCGCTGTGCAAGCTTTCGCCGACGTCGAGTCGGCGATCAAATCGGCAAACCGCACCCGCTACGGGTTGGCGGCAGGAATAATCTGTGGTGGCGACACCAATGGAGCAATCGATATAGCTCGCAAACTTCGTGCCGGCTCAGTGTGGATCGATGACTATGGGACTATCGAGCTGGAACTCCCCTTCGGTGGCGTGGGCGACTCTGGGTTTGGAAGGGAATTGGGCATGGAGGGCCTTGAAAGTTTCGTACGCTGGAAATCGATCCATCTCAACCATGGAAGCGCCACATGAGCCTTGGCACAAATAAATTGCGAGTTGGTGGAAAAAACATCGGTATGGGCAATGGCTGGGAGACAATTCTGGAGTTTACGTCGGCAAAAGCGGTATGGCTAGATCATGGCTAGCTTTGAGCAAGTTCAAATCTCTAGTCTGGTCGACTCCGCATACGAGGCAGTTCGCAAAGCCATACTCGTTGGAGATGTCGAACCCGGAAGCAGGCTTTCTGAGGCGGTTGTTGCCAGGGAAATGGGGATAAGCAGATCACCAGTAAGAGAAGCCCTGCGGATGCTAGAACGCTCAGGACTGGTTATTCAACAGCACAACAAGGGCTACCGGGTCAACGAGTTCAGCGAACATGATTTCTTCGAACTCGCCACTCTGCGTTTCGCATTGGAGTCCTTAGCAATGCGGCTGGCGATCGAATCCGACGATCTCATTCCAAGTCTAGAGTCAGTGCTCGACGAAATACGAGAGGCTGAGAAATCTGGAAATGCGGTAAAGGCTGTGATGTTAGATCGACAATTCCACGAGGCGATTCTTATTGCCTCCGGCCACGGCCGGCTCCGTGAAATATGGACAGGACTTCGCGATCAGGTTGAACTCGCAGTTGCAAACAATAATCGCTCCTTCGCGACGCTCGCAGGCATCTCCCACGCACACGATTCGCTCCTCGAAGCTATCCGAGGGGGAAACCTCGAGCAGGTGATAAAAGAGCTCGAGCTGCACATATTCAATGGGCCACTCATCGAAAAGGAAAACAATGCAAACTCCTGAAACGCTGGAAGATCTCGCACACAAAGCTAAGTCTGCTGTAATCATTGGTAACGGAGGTGGTGGAGACTGCCTGGTCGGGCTCCTCGCTGCCGGCTGGCTTACACGTATGGGCGTCGAGCGAGTCGCACTTGGTGGGATCGCATGCCAATGGTGGACCGCCCCAGGTCAAGATCGCCCTGAACTGGTCGATGTACTCGGACCTGACATGTACTCAGTCGACGACCTCGACCAAGTTAACCGAATCCACGACTACGCCGCTATCTGCCGTGGGGACACAAACTCTCATGGACGCAAACCGCATGAGGCCGTACTCGCTGAACACCTCGGAGACGAGACATTCATCGTTTCCCATCAGGGCGGAGTAAAAGGCTCGGCAGACGGGTTAAAGGCCGTGGTTGAATACTTCGACGCCGACCTGGTCCTTGCTATGGATGTTGGATCAGACACGCTTTCCACAGGGCGCGAAGTCCGGCCAACGATGACGGTCCTTGCCGATCACATCACGCTAGCCGCCGTCATGTCACAAAATGTTGCGTCCGTTTTCTGTCTGGCGGGATTTGGTGCCGATGCGGAACTGGAAATCGAAGAGCTGACTGCAAACACGGGCAAGGTGCTATCGGCAGGTGGGCTGGTCGGCGTGTTTGCCCCTTCTCAAAGAGATATCAAAGAACTTGAGAACGTGCAGAAATTAGCCTTTGACCCGGTCGGGCAACTCGTTGTCGCCGCCTATCGTGGCAATTTTGGACTGCATCATGTGCCTACCGCTTCACCCTGGGGCCAGGTAGCGCGTATGACGCCCGCTGCCGTCCCTATATGGGCGTTTTCTCCGGCAATCGTGATCGACGCGGTCGCTCAAGATGTAACGAAAATTCTCGGGACGACCAGCCTGGCAGAAGCAGAACGCATCTACCTAGAACTCGGACGCCTTCCGGAAACCTGCATCGTCGGCCGTATCGATTTCCGCCGTACCTGACTGCTTTTCCTCCGAGATAAACTCCCAGATAGTGCCTTTAGTCACGGAAGGTCCGTGTTACAAATTTTAACGTGCTCGACCTTCAGGGCGCAGGGTACGTCAGACCAGGCCTTCTTCTTCGAGCACCTTGCGCGCCGATCGGAAACATTCCAACGCCTGCGGCACTCCGCAGTAGATACCGATGACATGGATGATCGAACGAATTTCTTCTTGCGTAACGCCGTTGGAATTCTTGATCGCACATTGGACATTGGCGATCGCGAGTGCCGGTAAATCCAACCTTGTAGCCGCACGCTGCGACATAAAAACCGACCTAGCGGCGACATTGCCTGCTAGGTCAGTTAGTTAAGTGGTGGTGATGGGTGGATTTGAACCACCGACCTGCGGGTTATGAGTCCGCCGCTCTGACCAACTGAGCTACATCACCAAATCATACCCCCCAACAGACGGGGCCGGAGATTCTGCGTTGGACCCCAGTAACTGTCAAGCCAATCAGAAATCTATATTTATAACACCTGAATGAATTTACACTGGTTCAAAGTAAACAATATCTTAGAGTCTAATCCACGCAATCAACCAAAATATTCATAAGCATTATAAGCCTGACTTGATAATATTTGTTTTCGAGTCTCGGAATTACCCAATGTCGTCTATTGTTCGATACATCGTCATTTTAGCAGCCAGTTTGCTAATGGCAGCTTGTACTGAAAATATGCATTGGCAACGACCCTACATTCTTACAACGGCTACAACTGGCGGTGTTTATTATCCTGTGGGAGTTGCCCTTGCAACAATTACCAAAGCTCGTCTTTACGAAACCCAGGAGATTAGTCTGTCAGCAATAAGCTCTGCGGGTTCAATGGAAAACATCAAGCTTATGCGCGACAACCAGGCTCAATTTGCAATTCTGCAAGGTATTTTTGCCGCATGGGCCTGGAATGGCGATGGCCCAATAACTCAACCTCAACCCTGGCTTAGAAGCATTTCTGCACTTTGGCAAAATGCAGATCATTTTGTTCTAACTAAAAATTTAGCAAAAAATAATACGATCATGGCGCTCAAACAATTAAACGGTGAGCGATATGTTATTGGAGCAAGAAACTCTGGAGCAGAGCGCACTGGCGACTATATTCTGAGAAGTCTTGGTATCGACTATCCATCGAGAATGAATCTCGCATTTATGGGTTATGGCGCCACAGCAAACGCTATCCAAGACGGTACAATTAGCGGTATGAATGTGCCAGCTGGCGTACCTGTAGCAGCGATTTCCCGTGCCTTTGCCATGGTAGGAGAAAATCTGACATTGCTAGAATTCACGGATAATCAATTAGCCGAAGTAAACAAAACCTATCCGCTCTGGAGCCGATACATCATACCTGGAGGCACATACCCTAATCTTCATACAGACACCCAAACAATCGCACATCCAAATATTTTAGCCGTAAGGTCAGATATCCCAGAGGAAGCGGTCTATATGATTACAAAGACAGTATTTGAAAACCTAGCTGCCTTACGCGAAATACATAAAGCAACTCGCGAGATCACTCTAGAGAAAGCACTCATTGGCCTAAGTGCCCCATTGCATCCGGGCGCAACTCGATATTACCGTGAAAAAGGTCTGTCCATTCCTGTAAACCTGCTGCCACAATGAATAATCCAATAGTAAAGTGGCTAGCTGTACTTTTCGCCCTTTTCCATGTTTACAACAACTGGTTTACAGCTGTATCAGAACTTTGGTTTGCAGCAATTCATTTTGGTGGATTTGGCGCTTTATGCGCACTCATGTTCAACACCAAAAAAAATGAAAAAACCCACGATGGGCTTATAAGTATTTCTGACATACTGCTCGCGTTAGCATCGGTATCCATTGCCGCCTACCTAATTCTTTTTGAAGACTCCTTATATGCACGACAAACCGATTTCATAACGTCCGACTATGTATTCGCTAGCCTATCAATTTTGATCGCAATTGAGCTCTCGCGGCGAACCAGTGGCTGGTTCATGCCGGGCTTAATTTTGCTTAGTCTGTGCTATGTCCTATTTCTCGGGCAATACGTGCCCGGAGTTTTTTCCTTCCCCGGACTAAGCGCGGAGACAGTGTTATATCGGAGCTATTGGGGCAGTGATGGAATGTTCGGAATGGTTGCCAATATCTCTGCCACCTTCGTCTTCATGTTTATTTTGTTTGGCTCATTTCTTCTTAAGTCCGGAGCCGGTGATTTCATCATTCGAGTCGCCCGCAGTGCTGCAGGACATTACACAGGAGGGGCTGGTCATGTCGCGATTGTAGGATCAGGGCTCATGGGTTCAATATCCGGTTCCGCTGTTGCTACAACAGTTTCGACAGGCGTAATTACAATACCAATGATGATTCGCTCTGGATTCTCCCCCCGTTTTGCTGCGGGTGTTGAGGCTGCAGCGTCGACCGGTGGACAACTAATGCCTCCTGTTATGGGTGCTGGTGCCTTTGTCATGGCTAGTTACACTCAAATCCCCTACCTCACTATAATTTCTGTTTCAGTTCTACCCGCGCTGTTATATTTCCTGGTCGTTGCATTTTTTGTCCGCATCGATGCAAAAAAAATGGATATTCCGCTCGTCAAGGTTGATCGATCGTCAACCCTAGCAACCCTGAAAAAAGGCTGGCCTTTTATTGTTCCACTGGCCGTTTTAATTATTTCGTTAATTTTAGGCTACACCCCGGTACGGTCGGCAACTTTTGCGATTTTTGCAGTTATTGGAGTTTCATGGCTAACCGACACACCAATGCATTTTGAACGGTGTATCGAGGCAATTATCGATTCTCTTAGAATTATGGTGCCAACCGCAATCCTACTGGTTGCCGTTGGGCTCGTTATTAATGTTGTCACAACTACAGGGCTTGGTAACGCGTTTTCAGTGATGATAGTCGAATGGGCAGACGGAAGCCTGCTTATGACACTTATATTAGTTGCGCTTGCCTCACTTGTTTTGGGTATGGGCCTGCCTGTTACAGCATCATATATTGTCCTCGCCACCTTAGCAGCACCGGCCCTTTATGATTTGATAAGTGAAGCTGCATTACTGAATGCGCTCAATTCAACAAATTTACCATCGAATATCGAAGCCATAATCGCCTTATTTGAAGGTGAAGCCGTGACCGCAGTCAGAGAAATGCCAGCAGAAATGCGGCAACTTGTTAGAACACAGCTACTGGATCCGGCTCTGCTAACCGGTATGTTATTAAGTGCCCACCTAATTATTTTTTGGCTGTCCCAAGACAGCAATGTAACACCGCCCGTATGCCTCGTAGCATTTGCAGCAGCCGCAATCGCGGGAACCAAACCCATGCAAACCGGTTTAATGTCATGGAAAATAGCAAAAGGTCTTTACCTTATCCCA
>DPMX01000083.1:3620-5299 GCA_003540955.1 Gammaproteobacteria bacterium | reverse complement strand
AGCTTTTATTGAAAGAACTCCTTTTGCGGCTGCCCTCGTATACTGCAACATATCCTTCTTGTGGCGCAAAATTGGCGGGCGACCGCGGGACGCCCTAACTCCGGCGAAAATGCTTAAATTTAAAAGCCAAACCACTATCGAGGGGATCCGCTACATCAACCAACACAAGCTGCTGGAACACACCACCGCGATACCCTCGAATCCTCACATCTACACTCCCATTCGCGACCTTATCATTTTTGTTCATACGGGGTAAGACAAGCTTTTATAGATAACAGCCTCCATCACCATAATCACGCAGCTTTAGACCCAGAACGTCCAACCCCGTCAGTGCATCTATTGACTGCAAAATACCCCGGCGCCGGCTTCGAATGAGCGATTTTAAATTGCATCCCCAAGCTGATCTTTTCCAGCTCAAACTGTCGGCATTTCTCTATTTCAGCCTTTTTTGCGAAATTCCCGGGAAGTCTCAGTAATTCTTAGTCGTGCTTGCCGGAGTATCGGCAGCCATTCCCTATCCAGTCATGTTCAGAGTGTAACTTACCGTCGTTGTTGCTTTCACTACCTGGTTGCTACCGAAACTATGGCAAAGGATAACGCAGGTGTTGCAGTCGATAAAAATTTTTCCCCCTGCCAAATCGGGAAGAATCGCAAGGAAGTCTGAGGTAAAATCAGTGTGCCCGCTATATTCCGATAATCACAGGTGCTATTTTAACCGGAACCTAGACACAACCATGGCTAAAACACTCGTTGGATATCTATGTATCTTTGGGTAAAAGCGCTACACATTATTTTCATGGTGACGTGGTTCGCCGGTCTGTTTTATTTGCCTCGACTGTTCGTCTACCACACCGATGCGAAAGATGTGGATGGACGAGAAAGATTTAAAATAATGGAACAAAAACTCTACTATCGAATTATGACGCCGGGCGCAGCTCTAACTATAATTCTAGGCGTCTGGTTGATGGTATTGCGAGGTGCCGACTGGGTCGGATCAACGACGTGGCTACATATCAAACTTGTGCTAGTCGGGATCCTGATCGCTTATCACCTCTACCTTGGTCATCTAATTACCCAATTTCGGAAAGAAAAAAATAACCACAATCACGTGTACTATCGTTGGTTGAATGAATTTCCAGTGCTCATTTTAATCTCGGTTACGTTATTAGCAGTAGTCAAACCAACGATCTAGAACTCTTGAAAAGTTCAAATCTCAGGCGTCCAATATTCGTCTATACATGTAAAAACCTAGGCAGTGCCGACTGAACAGCACTGATGAACCCAATCGGCCCAGCGGGAATACCCGACTCGAGTACCCAAACTTTCCTACTGGGGCCACTCGCACATTAAGAAAATGTCACATTTCACTCCATGCATTGGAGTCGCGATGTGTCGACACAGCTAGCTATTTTACGGTGCTGCATCTATCGATTCCTGTGCCCGCCCAGTGTCATAATGGTCTATCCTCGGGGGCGTTTTATGGACGCGCTCGGAAAACAGAACAGAGTAACCAAATTAATGAGGATCGAAACACGTCGTGTGTTCGTCCCTAAGGGAATCTAGCTGATGTCTAAACGTTCCGTCGAATTATTCGATCAGGCCAAATCTTTCATTCCTGGCGGTGTCAACTCACCCGTTAGATCGTTTAAATCATTAGGGGGCAACCCGATTTATTTCGA
>DPMX01000083.1:2779-3295 GCA_003540955.1 Gammaproteobacteria bacterium | reverse complement strand
GCAAATGGTGCCATTGTTCGGGACGTCGACGGTAGAGAATACGTTGACTACGTCGGGAGTTGGGGACCCATGATCGCCGGGCACAATCATCCAGTTGTCATGGAGGCAGTAATTAGACAACTCAAGCATGGGTTCGGCTATGGCGCGCCGACAGAAATTGAAACAGAACTTGCACAGAAAATCTGTGACTTGGTCCCAACTATCGAAAAAGTCCGCATGGTTAATTCCGGCACAGAGGCGGCTATGAGTGCAATTCGCCTCGCGCGTGGTGTCACCGGCCGCAATAAAATCTTGAAATTTGAGGGTTGTTACCATGGACACGCCGACTCACTTCTAGTCAAGGCTGGATCCGGCGCCCTCACCCTGGGTATCCCAACCTCCCCAGGCGTGCCAAGCGCACTCGCAGAATTAACGATTACGCTCGACTATAACGATCCAGATCAAGTAGAAAGGGTGTTTGCGGAGGTCGGAGAAGAAATCGCAGCAATTATTGTAGAACCCGTGGCTGGAAACATG
>DPMX01000083.1:866-2486 GCA_003540955.1 Gammaproteobacteria bacterium | reverse complement strand
GTAGAACCCGTGGCTGGAAACATGAACTGTATTCCTCCGTTGCCAGAGTTTCTTCCAACATTGCGGAGTGTTTGTGATACCTATGGCACGTTACTGATTTTCGACGAAGTAATGACAGGTTTTCGGGTACATCCAAATTGCGCTCAAACACTCTACGATGTGGCTCCAGATATTACCGTCTTAGGTAAAATAATCGGCGGCGGTTTACCAGTGGGCGCTTTTGGCGGATCGACCGACTTAATGGAACGCTTAGCGCCGAGCGGTGATATCTACCAGGCAGGTACTTTATCTGGCAATCCGATTGCTATGGCATGTGGCCTTGCAACTCTAGAAATTCTCTCGTCACCAGGGTTTCACCGTGATCTAGCGACCTCAACAACCCGCTTAGTCAATGGTATCCAAAGAATTGCCAGAGAATGTCAGATACCAGTCTCAACAAACCATGTCACCGGTATGTTCGGTATATTTTTTACGGACATAAAAACAATTACCAACTTCAAGCAAGTAACGAGTTGTAACATAGCTCGTTGGAACCAGTTCTTTAACGGAATGATAGACGCCGGTATTTATCTGGCACCGTCCCCATTTGAAGTGGGGTTCATCTCTAGCAGCCATGACAGCGACACTATCGATACAACATTGAGTGCCGTACGAAACGTTTTTGGTTCGCTATAAAAAACTTTTGTACCATCTATAAAGGAGCGAGTGCGTATGGCCGACTCCCGGCAGAACTCCAACTTTATCGCGATCACAATACCGCTGTTTGTAGTAATCATGCTCTCGTTTGCGTTTTACTCAAACAGTCAAGCAGATCAGTACGATCCCAAACTTGATAATCTATTTGTTCTGCTTCGTGACGCAAACAACAAGATCACTGCTAGCCAAATGGAACGCAAGATCTGGGCCATCTGGCAACAAGCGCCAAACGACACGGCTTTTCAGATAATGCGTCGGGCACAAGCCGCGATGAATAAGCGCGATTTTAAGTCGTCGATCCGGTTATTAGACAAACTCGTGACCCAAGCGCCAAATTTCGCAGAAGCGTGGAACCAGCGAGCCATTGCCTTGTATTTGGTTGCCGATTACGATGCTTCTCTCAGAGATATCGATCAAACTCTCGCGCTCGAACCAAGACATTTCGGTGCGATGGCTGGCCGTGGCCAAGTGTACCTCCGTCTAAATGAACATAAACTAGCATTGCAGGCATTCCAAGCTGCACTAGAATGGAACCCTTGGATGGAGAATGTCCAGAGTTACGTTTTCAGAATCCGCAAACATATTCGCTCGCTGCCCAAACCGATATAACGAAGCCCTAGTCCTCTCCGTAACTACGAGTAATTGCTAATTTACGTTGAGTTATACCTCTGTGAAAAGACCCACACGGAGGTTTTTACCAGAATATATTTCTTCGCCATCAATCTGCATTGTCGCGTCAGCTATCCCCATTACGAGCGAGCGATTTATCACGCGCCTAATGTGTACTGTATAAGTTATAAGTTTTTTATCTGGGGTGACCTGTCCTGTGAACTGAACTTCACTTCCGCCAAGCGCACGCCCGTGCCCTAAGCCACCCTTCCATGCAAGAAAAAAACCGATAAGTTGCCACATTGCATCAAGTCC
>DPMX01000083.1:0-566 GCA_003540955.1 Gammaproteobacteria bacterium | reverse complement strand
AAGTTGCCACATTGCATCAAGTCCCAGACAGCCTGGCATCACCGGATCTCCCTCAAAATGACATAGGAAAAACCATTGCGCCGGATTAATGTCCAATTCCGCAATCATCGTTCCACGATCGTATTTCCCTCCTCGGTCCTGAATATTCGTTATGCGGTCGAACATAAGCATTGGCGGTAATGGAAGCTGCGCATTACCAGGGCCAAACAAGCCACCTTTAGCACAATCGATCAACTCATCGTACGAGTATGCATTCTGTCGCCGACCACTAATCAGGATCGGCGCTTGCGTATTTAATGTATCAATCGCCGCCATTGAAAGTGCCCCCTTTAAGATCAGCGATTATAACAAGAGCAATGGACAAAAGATTGTCGACGAATACCTGACAGTTTTCGAATAGTACCGTTACGAATATCGCTCACGACTTGGGCCAACTATCATTTTGTCATGGTTGAGTGACGGGATCATTTTTCGAGCCTCGCTAACTTTATCGGGATCAATTTCAACGACTATGATACCCGGGCTTTCTCCAGCATCGGCTAGCACCTCGCCCCACGGATCGACTA
>DPMX01000055.1 GCA_003540955.1 Gammaproteobacteria bacterium | reverse complement strand
CTAAATGACATGATAGGTGACGAAGAAATTCGCTTAACTCTAAATCAATACAGCTGTAATCTAACAGGGGCAGCACACGAATTAGTGCGACTTGCGAATGAAGGTGGAGGGAAAGACAATATCTCGGTAGTTCTTGCCAGACCGTTGGCACCATTCCCAGCTCGTGATGGAATATTTTCCAAACTCGCAGCTTTATTGAAAAGGGGCTGCTAAATCAAGCGCACTAACTTCCGCTACGAAACGTTCGAAAATCACACCAATCGCCTCCGCCATTGCCATCGCAACGGCACTTAATTCATCGCGCGAAACTGACCGCGACTCTCGGTACTCTTTAGCCAACAATAGTGTTTTCCGCCCTTTTCTTTGCACCAACTCGAACGCCAAGGCAACGACAATATCTGCTCCGTTTTTTGTCACCACTTGGTCCATTTGGCGAATTTGCACGTGAATCTCCAACCCATCATTACCAAAATCCGAGGAGGAAATCAGGGGCGCCACATTCGCAGTCCGCAAGTAGACGACCAACGCCTTTTGTAACATGTGCTCTGGACTATCAATCCATAGATGATATCGATGCTGTTTCACTACTACTTGATTCGGCTCGGAATAAGCGATTGCTCGCTCACGATGCACCCCACTGCCGCGAAACTTAGCCACACGGACAAAGCCTTCTGTCCAATATGTTTCGCTGCTACCTTTAGGTTCTGGCGGTGTAATTTTTAGGCGATAAAATGTGTCAGTTGGCAGCGGACTCAGTGATCCGCAACCACTTAAGCCGAGAAGCACCAAAGACACGAATGTGAGCGCCGCGACGTGCGCACAAAACCTAATCTGCTTCATCGCGGGGCCCCGATCCACGAACCAAACGCGAAGGGTTATTCCTTACAGCTCGACTAAATTCATGTAGTTGTCGAGTGCTACCCTCTACGTTATACATGATTGTCGCCACATGCTCGTTTACAACCGTCAGAGTTTCCAACGCTTGTTGCATCGAATCATTCGCGCTGCGAATAGCACTCGCAACTTCCTCATCATTATCCGATGCCAAGTTCTTTAGCGCCAACAATGTCTCACCCATTTGCACACGAGTTCCCTCGATCCGAGAAATTAGCACATTCACATTTAGGGCAACATCATCGATACGTGTGAGGAATTTTTCGACCTTTTGTGGGTTCACACTGACCAGTAGTTTCTCCAGTTGCTGCGCGCTACTATCAAGTTTGACAATCAATGCTTGCGCATCTCCTACCAAATCTTTGTTAATACGTTGAGACGCTTCGTCAATACGGACATTCAAATTCTTTAGAACAGGCATGACCCCGTCCTCAGACAAAGTGCCGAGTTCTCCCGCAACGTCCCCGAGAACCGAAAGCAAATTTAATTGCTCACGGCCCTCTAATTCCCCACCGGGTACCATGTTTACTGAGCTCCTACCTTCGGTAATTTCGATCCGAACGGCCGAGACCAATCCTGACGACATAATGTTTGCAACGCTGTCCTCGGGAATCTCCCAATTCCGTGCGACACTTAACGTTATAACGTACTCCATCCCAGTGGACGAAGGGACGGGTATTATCTTTTCGATTTGACCCACCCTATAGCCCTCGTAAAAAACGCCAGTGCCGAATTTCAATCCACTAACATTCTTGTAGCGCACAAAATAATGTTCAGATGGTCCCGTTCTTCCGGTAACAAAGTACATAAGAGTAAAAAACGTGCCCAACATAATCAGCACAAAAAAACCAACAACTAGGTAGTTAACGTTGTCTCTCTTCACTATTTTTTATACCTGTTGACAAAGATGCTATGAAATTTTCGCAAGAGACCAGCAACTGTCGGACATTAGATAAGTTCTCTTCAATGAGTGGCGCATTCAGATCTCATCCGTTAATCGCGTCATATATTCGTCGGCATCGATTTGATCGTGGCGTGAACGACGATTGAGAAGGTCCTGTACACGGTCGATACCAGATCGCTTAACTTCGGCAACGCTCCCGGTAAATAATATTTTACCCTGATCTAATACCGTGATCCGGTCCGCAATTTTAAAAGCGCTTTCAAGTTCATGAGTTACGACAACAATGGTCATCTGCAGTGCATCTCGTAGTTTTAAGATCAAATCGTCAAGTTCCGAAGCCGCAACAGGGTCAAGTCCTGCAGAAGGCTCGTCGAAAAATAGCATCTTCGGGTCCATCACGATTGCCCGTGCCAATGCTGCCCGTTTTATCATGCCCCCTGAAAGCTGAGCAGGCATCAAATCTTCGAATCCCCCTAGATTCACCACTTCCAACTTCATCCGCGCCATTATCCCCATAGTGGATTCGTCTAATTTGGTGTGTTCACGCAGCGGCAGTTGGACGTTTTCACCGACCGACATCGAGCTAATCAATGCGCCGCTCTGAAAGGACACCCCCATATTTGTCCTTAGAGCATGCATTTCTGCAGCAGTGACCCTCGTGATATCCTGTCCAAGTAACTTAATACTGCCGCTAGTAGGCACATGCAGGCCAAGTAAATGCCTCAATAAAGTACTCTTACCAGAGCCGCTCCCCCCCATGATTATCATTATTTCACCAGGGTTGACCGCTAAATTTACCCCATCAAGAATTTTTACGGACCCATAATGGGTAATAAGATCTTCGACTTGAATAACAGATTTGGGTTGCATTTCAAGTCACCGATTTAAAAAGTATGTAAACGTCATGTCGGCCAAAACAATATACGAAATCGCGAGAACAACTGCCCGCGTAGTGGCTCGCCCTACGCCCTCAGCCCCGCCTGAAACGGAGAACCCATTACTAACTCCAACTAGTGTGATGATAACAGCGAAGACCATACTCTTCATTAAGCCTTGCATAACGTCATTCAGCGTTATGAATGCAGTACCCTGATCCCAATAGGCGAGATAATCCATACCAAGCCCTGCATTACAAAACACAGCGCCACCAAGCATCGCAGCCAAGTCGGAAAACAACGTTATCAACGGCA
>DPMX01000119.1:1854-8758 GCA_003540955.1 Gammaproteobacteria bacterium | reverse complement strand
CCCGCCGATAGCCGTTGCAAATTTACCGATCGTAGATATCATCTATTCCGATCGCCGTGAAATTAAAGCTATAAAGGCGGTGATCACCGGCGGCTGAATAAAAGCCAGGCCTACCCGAGGCATCAAAATCAGTCTCACGTAACGGAGTAATTGTTTTAGCAAGAGATAGGCGGTTCGTTAAGTTTGATGTGACCGCAGTCTTTTGTCGCCATGAAATAAGTGGGCAGCTAGAATTGAGTACGAATTTGGCGGCGCAAGATCAAATGTGTGTATGATTTGCGAGTCGATTATGTTTGTTTCGTGTAGTACACGGGCCGATGCAGTTGGGATTAAATGTGCGTCTTTGACTATTAGGAGCGGGAAGCTATATGACAATCTTGAATGCAATGCGCGACGTAGGTGCAAGCCTGTCGGATTTTACTGAACGTTGGGTTCCTGATTCTTGGGTGATCTGCATGATGTTGACGGCCCTCGCGATCGTTTTGTGCCTGTTCGGTGCCGGCGCGAGTGTTGAAGAGACGATTCTTGCTTGGGGTCAGGGGAACTGGAAGCTTTTGACTCTAGCGATGCAGTTCACCATTGCGATGGTGGCCGCGAGCGCTGTAGTAGCGTCGCGCCCAGTGTATCGTTTGTTCGACTGGATGGCCTCAGTGCCTGATCCGGACAAGCCGGTGCAGGCTCTATTTGTGATGGGGATCTTTTCTCTCATTACTGGTTATTTAAACTGGGCCGTGTGCTTGATCGCATGCGCGTTGTTTACTCCATTTGTCTTAAAGCGTAACCCAAAGACCGACGTGAGGGTGTTGATTGCTGCAGCTTATCTGGGTGTCGGCACCGTATGGCATGGCGGTTTGTCTGGGTCTGCGCCTCTCATATTGGCAACTCCCGGTAACCCATTGCTCAACCCAACAGATATGGAACCTGTGGTCGATCGGATCTATCCGGTAACCGAGACCTTATTCAATAATTGGAACATAGTTTATATCTCTGTAATTGGTTTAGTCGGATTGATCGCTGTATGCTTAATCCATCCCCGAAAGGATGCTCGTACGTTAACCGCAGATCAGATAGATCGCATTTTACCGACCCCTCCGCCAGCCGATCCGACACCGAGCACGCCTGCTGACTACATCGACCAATTTCGGGGGTGGACTTGGCTCGCGGTGCTCCTACTTACATATCCACTAGGTCATGCGATCGTGACGAGGGGTTTTGGTACCAGCTGGACTATTAATGCATACAATATCACTTTCTTAGTACTCGCCCTTATCTTGCACGGTAAACCGTTGCCGTTTTTACGTGCCTGCCGAGCAGGAGTCGACTCGGCCTGGGGGATCATCGTACAGTTTCCTTTCTACGCTGGAATTTTCGGTCTGCTTCAATTTACCGGTCTCGGGAAGTGGTTAGGTAGTTTGTTCTCGGATTTCGCCACACAGACGACTTACCCGTTTATCGTTTATGTGTACTCTGGCTTTATGAATCTCTTCGTTCCATCAGCCGGATCAAAATGGATGATTGAGGCGCCATTTTTGATTCCCGCTGGCCAGACGCTTGACGTGTCGGTGGTTACCATCACTTTGGCGTATGCCTATGGTGATTCGATGACGAATTTAATCCAGCCATTTTTTGCGATCCCTATCCTTGCGGTTACGCGGATGAAATTCGGTGACGTTGTTGGTTACACATTTTTGGTTGCGGCCGCATGTTTTGCGGTGACTTCAATTGGTATGTTCCTTCTACCGAGCAATCTATAGGTTTTAGCGCACTAAAGTTGGTCGTAACTGAGCGTTCGACATATCGCGTACTATCGTGTCAAAAAAGTTACTCGGCACTGACATTTAAATCGGTGCGGTGTCGGACTGCGACCGGTAGGTTCTCCTATTTTCCTACAGTTCCGCCTCTTCTGGTGGTGTGAGGATGTAGCGGCCTCCAGCGCTAACGTGTACGTTTGATCCTGGGTACACGACCAATGTCGACGTGGGTTCTTCGATGATCGCCGGCCCCTCTATGACCGCGCCGACATTTAGCTGATTCCCTAAGAACACCGCTGTATCGAGCAGGCCTCCCGCAAAGTATGCGTGTCGTTGACGTTGGGCTGTGACCGCAGTGTCTGTCGGGATATGTGCCGGCTCTAATGAAGGTTGATTGACCTTGGCGACGAG
This sequence comes from Gammaproteobacteria bacterium, assembly GCA_003540955.1. GTDB lineage: Bacteria > Pseudomonadota > Gammaproteobacteria > UBA11873. Next base: position 6,596 of record DPMX01000119.1, on the reverse strand, counting down.
TCGGCCACGCCAGTTGAGGCATTCAACTGCTTGGCCCAGATCTTGGATGGCAAATACACGTTCGTGCACGCGATGAAATTCTGCCACCAGAGCGTCGACATCACTTGGCCCAGCAAAGTTATTCTTTATCACGGGAATTTCGAGCTCCCAAACCTGAAAGCGATAACGTGCCTCGACGAAGTACCGTTTCTCTATATCGAGAAACCCGCGTTGGCGAAGCCGTTCGGAAAATGCGTCCAGACTTGTGTCGATAGTGGCGAGCGCTTGATTGACGCCGTCGAAATCAAAATCCTCTGAATGTGTTAAGCGGCTTGCTCCGGCTTCAGTAACGATATCGGAAAATTGCATCCCCGATGCACTAAGTGCTCCGGCGGTCCGCGGTACCAAAACAGTTTTGCATCCCAACTCGGCCGCAATCGGTACGATATTTAATCCACCGGCTCCGCCGCCCGCGACTAGGACCGATTCACTGGGGTCAATTCCTTCGTTGATGGTTAATTCTTTGATTGCTTGGATCATATTCTCATTAGCAACTGTCATAACGGCGAACGCTGCGCGTTCAACGGACTCGCCCAACTTTTCTGCTAGTACCTCCATGGTTGCTCGCGCTGCCTCTTCGTTCAGTTTCATACGACCGCCTAAGAAGTGCTCAGGATCGATATAGCCAAGAGTCACTGCGGCGTCTGTAACTGTCGGGTGGTCGCCACCCGAACCGTAGCAGGCGGGTCCAGGATCGGAACCGGCAGAATGGGGCCCGACTCGTAATAGGCCGCCTGAATCGACCCATGCGATAGAGCCACCGCCGGCACCGATGCTGTGTACTGCAACAGATGCCATACCAAGATTGTCTCCGACCCATTGCGGTCCCAACCAAGTATCGCGAGAGAATTCGACCTGCCCATCGCGCACTAGGCTTACGTCAAATGTTGTGCCGCCGGCGTCACAAATGATCACGTCTGTGGCCAGTTCTTCCGCATTCACGTAGGCGAGGCCTGCGACCGGCGCCATTGCAGGGCCAGATTTCACTAAAAAAATCGGACGCTCTACGACGTCGCGCAAGTGCATTACACCTCCGAAGGAAGTACTGACTAACACATCGTTTTGGTATCCTGCGTTGCGCAGGTCGCGTTCCAGGGTAGTGAGATAGGCTTGCATCATTGGCTTTAACGACGCGTCTATTGAGGTAGACGACGCCCGCCGATATTCACGTAAGATAGGGTTGAGTTTGTGGGACAGAGTGAATGGCACCTCGGGTAGTATTTCGTTGATCAGCTCTCCTAGTCTTAGCTCATTCTCTGGATTCGCGATCGACCATAACAGGCAAACTGCAATAGCTTCGATTTTTTTCGCTGGAAAGGTCGAGAGCAGCGCGCGCACTGCTTGTTCGTCGAGCGGTGACTCTATGCCACCTTCGGCATTGATACGCTCCGGAATTTCAAACGTCAATCGTCGCGGGATGTATGGATCTGGATATTCAACTTGAAGGTTATGTGGTTCTGATTTCCCACCTTCTTTGAGCAGCAAAATATCTGGGAATCCCTGTGTCGAGAGGAATGCGGTTCGCGCGATCTTGCGTTCAATAATCGCGTTTGTAGCGCGGGTGGTGCCGTATACAAACATGGAAGCGTCAGTAATCAATTCTTCGCTTGTGATGCCAAGTTCTTCTGCGGCCACCTTAATTGCGGCTTCTATACTCGCAAATGCACGTTGCCGGTCGGTTAGTGCTTTACCTACCGTAAAGCGGCCGTCACTGTCTGTGACTACGACATCGGTAAAAGTGCCGCCTGTGTCGACGGAAATTCGAAAGGGCATAAGATTTGTTCCTTGAGTTTTCTATTTATTTTAGAAAGTTTGGCATTAAATAAAATTTTAGCTCGAGCCGCTTAGATATTTGTTATTCGGTTCTGATACGCTGCGCTGGCATAGGGCCCATTATTCTTCTTGCGGGGTCACCAGTCCACTTTAATATATTTTGAGACAGTGGGTGAGGCGGTCCAGGGGTTGAAAGGCTTTGTTCAGTCGTAAAAAAGTTTGTTGTTTTAACGATTTATAAAAGGCTACGTTTTGAGAGTAGCAGTGATCGTACTCCGTGTGTTCGCCTCGAACTGGATTCTTTTCTAGGAACAAGCGCGTTTTTTCTGTAAGTTGCTGCAGCGGGGTAAAATTTTTTAACAACTGTTGCGCAGAATATGTTGCGTCGCACAACGGAGGAGGATAATGAAAAACAGCCAAGAACGGATTTTGACCACTCATGTTGGTAGCTTGCCGCGAGCTCGTGAACTCTCTGACTTACTGATTGCCGATGAGGCTCGAGAAACTATCGACCGCGATCGGATAGATAAACTTGCGGAAAGTGGCGTACGGCATTGTGTCTCAATGGAAATTGATGCAGGAATTGACATCATAAACGATGGCGAGCAACCTCGCGTTGGTTTTCAGACCTATGTTGCCCAGCGACTTGATGGGTTCGACGGGGTGAGTGAACGTGAACTGTTCCGAGACTTTGCCGACCATCCCGAGTTCGGTGCCATATGGGAGGCTCGTGGAATGGTTATGTCGAAGGTATTTGATGCTCCGGCAGCGAACCGCGATGTTAAATATAAATCACTTGACCCAGCTATACGTGAGTGCGATATGTTCGACGCCGCGCTGTCCGATAACAAGGGTAGGTACGTTGAAACCTTCATGACGGCCGCTTCGCCGGGGATCGTCTGTACGACGATGCGAAACGATGGACATTACGAATCCCACGAAAGCTACGTTCGAGCAGTTGCCCGAGAATTGCGTCAGGAGTATGAGCTGATTCATAGTCGTGGTTACCTATTGCAGCTTGATTGTCCGGATCTGGCAATGGAATGGCATGGCATGTTCCAAAATGGCACTCTGAAAGATTTCCAAGACGCCATCTCGATCCACATCGACGCTATCAACGAAGCATGTATCAACATTCCGAAAGATCGGATCCGGTTGCACGTATGCTGGGGGAACTATGACGGTCCCCATGACCATGATGTTCCGTTAGCCGATATTTTACCGGTAATATCAGAAGCTAAAGTAGGGGCCTTTTCACTAGAGTTCGCCAATCCTCGCCATCAACACGAATACATGTCATTGAAAGAAAACCCAATTCCGAAAGATTCATTGTTAATACCTGGAGTGATTGATTCGACCGTAAACTATATAGAACACCCCCAGGTTATCTGCAATCGTATCCTTGAGGCAGTCAACGCGGTAGGTGATAAGGAACGAGTGATCGCGGGCGCTGATTGTGGCTTCGGTACGTTTGCAGGTTGGGAGATGGTCGCGTCCTCGGTTGTGTGGAAGAAGTTCGAAGCGCTAGCTGAGGGGGCACGGATGGCAAGCGAAAAGCTTTGGTAGCGGAAGAGGCGATTTATAGACACGTCGGTGCCAACCCGGCGTTTCATGAGCTGAAAAAGCGTCATAGTCGTTTCAGTTGGACACTGGTACTGGTAATGCTAGGCACTTTTTACTCGTTCATATTTGTCGTTGCGTTTAAGCCGGAACTGTTCGCAATTCCGCTGCATGAACGCACCGTTATCACCTGGGGTATAGTGGCAGCCCTCACGGTGATGGGCGCGGCACAGCTGCTCACGGCTATTTATGTAATTCGATCGAATCGAGATTTTGATCCAAACGTGCGATCGATAATTGACGATGCAATGGCGGAGACGGAAGTGCCTATCACTCTTGATGAATGTTAACGGATATTGATTAAACGCGGCGTGTTGACGTAATGATTAAGATTTTACGTAACGTTGAAGCGACTCTGACCTCGTATTTACCATCGGACTTACGGCGCGTACGAGCAACTTAGGAGTCATTCATTTGTCGCAACAACGCTACGTAGCAATATCGAGTACGATTCCTAATCATGGTTTTTATCGTATACCGTTACAGCGCTTTTTCGTGAAGATGTTGTGGGGTAGTGTCCTTATAGCTTTGCCAGTAGCAACCTTAGCCAACAATTCAATGCGCGTCCTAGCCGATAATGCAGCAATTGCTATGTTCTTAGTGTTTGTCGGGATAACACTAGGGATAACCTATTGGGCGGCTCGGCGAACCCGGACCTCGCAGGATTTTTACGCTGCTGGAAGACGCGTAACTGGCCTGCAAAATGGTCTAGCGATTGCTGGTGATTTCATGTCGGCCGCCTCATTACTAGGTATCTCTGGTTTGATTTTTATTAGTGGCTTCGACGGTGTGATTTTCGCTGTTGCTGGCATCGCGGGATGGCCGATAGTTATGTTCCTATTGGCAGAGCGTTTACGTAATCTGGGGAAATATACATTTACCGATGCAGTAGCGTTGCGTCTGGATACCAAATCAGTACGCGTCTTATCTGCTTGCGGGACTCTTATAGCGGTCGTCTTATATTTGATAGCGCAGATGGTGGGAGCTGGGAAACTCGTCGAAGTCTTATTTCAGATCCCTTACACCTGGGCCGTTACGACGGTTGGTCTATTGATGATTGTATACGTCACTTTCGGCGGCATGATCGCTACGACCTGGGTTCAGATCATAAAAGCATTGCTACTGCTGTTCGGCGGTACTGTGCTGTCTGTATTTGTCTTGGCTCACCTAGACTTCTCTGTCGAAGCATTATTCCAACGCGCGACTATGGTGCACGAGCGAGGTATTGCGGTTTTGCACCCTGGCGGGCTTCTATCCGATCCAATCTCCGCAATTTCACTAGGTACCGCATTAATCTTTGGTACGGCGGG
>DPMX01000119.1:0-1553 GCA_003540955.1 Gammaproteobacteria bacterium | reverse complement strand
TTAATCTTTGGTACGGCGGGATTACCTCATATTCTGATGCGCTTTTTTACTGTTCCGGACGCGCCCTCAGCGCGTCGCTCAGTACTGTTTGCGACCGGTTTCATTGGATATTTTTATGTATTGATCTTTATTCTTGGCTTCGGTTCGATTGTTTTCGTCGTCGGTGACAGCAATTTTTTTGATAACACAACAGGTAAACTAATAGGTGGCAGCAATATGGCAGCGATCCATCTTGCCCAAGCCGCCGCGGGGGATTTGTTCCTCGGGTTTATTTCGGCTGTAGCGTTCGCGACGATCTTGGCGGTGGTGGCGGGGCTAACTTTGTCCGGGGCATCAGCGATCTCACATGATATTTACGTTAACGTTGTGTGCGACGGGACTGCTGAGGATAGAGATGTTGTCCGGCTTTCGCGTGTTGCTACGTTGGTATTGGGGGTGCTTGCCGTAACTTTAGGGATTGCATTTGAACAACAGAATGTTTCTTATATGGTCGCGCTCGCATTTACAATAGCTGCGACAGTTAACTTCCCCATCTTATTTTTGTCGATGTATTGGAGCAAACTTACACCGCGCGGTGCAGTTTCTGGAGGTGCGGTTGGCTTAATCACTGCTACTGCGTTGATGATTTTGGGACCGACGGTGTGGGTTGACACACTTGGTAATGACCAAGCAATCTTCCCGTACAGGTATCCGGCATTATTTTCGATGACGTTATCCATTGCATCGATTGTTGCCGTCTCCCTTCTCGATCGCGGCGCTGCTCGTGAGCGCTCGAAAATGTCGTTCGACAATCTGTTGGTCCGAGCGTGTACCGGGATCGGGTCTGAAGCCGCGGCTAAACACTAAACGGTGTTGATTATCACGGTATTAATATGAATAAAGGATACCTAAATTAAACAAGTAATTCTCATTCGGCGGGATTTAAAAATGCGTCGCGGCAAGGAGATTGCTCAGGGCTCTCACGCGTCTATGACATTTTTGATAAATCGAATGCGCTCGTTGCCTAGTAATGACACAGAGATAATGTTGAATTTAAAGGCGGTCGAGTTGCAGTGGATCGCAAAGGGCATGGCGAAGGTATGTGTCAAAGTAAATTCTGAAGAGGAGTTACTTAAATGCCACGCGGCTGCGCTAGCAGAGGGAATCGAAAGTCACTTGATTCGAGATAGCGGTCGAACTGAATTCGACGGAGTGCCGACTCTAACAGCTTGCGCGCTAGGTCCCGATGATCCGGAACGTATCGATCGGATAACGGGGGAGCTAACGCTATACTGATAGATGATGTTCCAAATTCTTGCCTGACAAGCCGGGAGTCGCAGCGTCGAGAAGGTATTAAAACCTAGTGTCGGGATAAAAGCTTTGGTGTCCAGTCTATGATTGCTAGGCTGCTCACCATGATGTTATTTTCGAGGTATGGATTTTTCGTTGTGAAGACCGCAGAATTCTTCTGTTACCGTGACGACAACACCGCTATCATCAGACTAGATTGGTGGTGCGCGCTGGTTAAAGGACAGGATTTTATTGGAAAAACGACCAGCGAGATACAATAAAGA
>DPMX01000218.1:829-2592 GCA_003540955.1 Gammaproteobacteria bacterium | reverse complement strand
TATTACAACAAAAGTTTTGAAAATCAAGGATTCACATTTGGAGAAGGCCTGGCTGTGCTAAAAGACGTAGCAACAACTGAAGGTGGTATTAAAGGCCTTTGGAGCTCGTTCAAAGTAGCTGCGGCCGGTAAAACATTTCTACGGGAAGTCAGCTACTCTCTGCATATGACCTTCGATAGCTACGACAAAGACGTTGCTCATCGCGCACTCGAGACCGCCCGAGCGGTTTGCCAAGACAATGGTGGTTACGAAGTTGATAATACCTTGCCAACGGTATTTAGGGCGCATCCATTCGGCGGTGTTCGGACCGTGTTACTTGGTAAGGATGGCGAAGTGTGGCTCCCAGTACATGGATTTATGCCTTTATCCAAAGCAGTCGAGATCGGTAATGCCACTGAAGCATTCTTCGACGAGCGGCGTGAACTTATGGAAAAGTACGGTATCAAGAGTTCATATTTAACCTGCTTTTCAGGCACTGAGTTTGTGATCGAACCGAGTCTCTATTGGCGTGATGAGCTAGGTGAATTTCGTCTGAGCCTTATTGAAGAAGAGTTCCAAGAAAAATGGAAAGGTTTCGACGCAGAACCAGAAATACGTAGGGTTGCCTTAAAAATGCGTGATGAGATGCGGGACCTATACGATGCTAAAGGTTGCTGTCACTTACAACTAGGAAAGTACTACCCTTACCAAGAAATGATGGCGAACGAACCGCTGAAGCAACTACTCAATGATGTCAAAGATGCTCTTGATCCGAAGCGTACAATGAATCCGGGATCGCTCGGATTGCGCTAGGTAAGCTTCTATTAGATTGGTGAGTTTCGACGCCTTTTGGGCCATCACAGTGGGTTATCTCTGGGGTCTACCACTGGTTTTGATGCTCGGCGCTGCCGGCTTGTATTTCACCATTATCAGTCGGGCATTACCGATACGGCAGGCAACCCATGCTTTCTCAATTCTAAGTGGGCGTTACGATAAATCCGACGACCCGGGAGAGATAACACATTTTCAAGCCCTAAGCACCGCGTTGTCGGCAACGATCGGTATGGGCAATATTGCTGGGGTAGCGGTAGCCATAACTATGGGCGGTTCAGGCGCTGTATTTTGGATGTGGGTCGCCGGAGCATTGGGTATGGCGACGAAATACTTCAGCTGTACCCTCTCGTGTTTGTATCGTAAACCAGACGAAGAAGGCGTGCTGCAAGGCGGCCCTATGTATTACATCGAACTCGGGATGGGTCCGCGTTTTAAACCTTTGGCAGTTGTATTTGCTGTATCTGGGATGATTGGCTGCCTTAGTATTTTTCAGGCTAACCAGTTGGCCCAACTGATGTCGAATCAGTGGTCGATTGCCAACGAACTTACTGGCTTCACCGCAATGATCATCGTTGGCGTAATCGTAATCGGTGGTGTCACTCGCATTGCCCAAGTAACAGGTTATGCCGTGCCTGCAATGTGTCTTTTGTACCTGCTTGGTAGTTTCGTTGTTGTGATTGATCACGCAGAGCAAGTACCCCACGTTCTCTACGCAATCATAGTTGGTGCATTTGACCCCACGGCCTTGATCGGCGGTAGCATTGGAATCGCATTCAAAGAGATCCTCATCACCGGGGTTAAAAGAGCTGTATTCTCAAACGAGGCAGGAGTCGGCACCGCCGCCTTAGCGCATGGCGCGGCACGCACCGCCGAACCTGTGCGGGAGGGGTTGGTCGCCATGATCGGTCCGTTCATCGATACACATCTCATCTGCACGCTCACTGCGCTAT
>DPMX01000218.1:0-530 GCA_003540955.1 Gammaproteobacteria bacterium | reverse complement strand
TCTGCACGCTCACTGCGCTAGTCATCCTAACCAGCGGTGTCACAGCACATGAAGCGGGTGTCGTTATGACCGCAGATGCGTTCGAGATGAGCATGCCGGGGGTAGGCGCTAGTATTTTAACTTTAGTATTTACTCTATTCGCCCTGACAACAATGGTCAGCTACGCGTATTACTCACAGAAATGCGCGCGCTATCTATTTGGTAAACGTTACGGTGGCAACTTTATCTATATCTATCTTTTGTTGCTACCTTGCGCTGCAGTCTGGCACCCGACAACTACGATTAACATTATTGATTCTGCCTTCGCACTAATGGTGATTCCAAATTTGATAGCTTGCGTTTATCTCGCGCCAAAAGTCTTGGTCGCGACAAGGGAGTATTTTTGCCGCCACTCTTGAAGAATTTGGGATGGCGATTACAAACTCAAGCTTCGCCCATCTCTGTCATCTATCTAAGCTGTGCTGCGACGAAAGGAATCCTGATGAGAGCTTCAGTAACCTGGTGTTGAATTACTTAGTCCTGTTTACTCA
>DPMX01000288.1 GCA_003540955.1 Gammaproteobacteria bacterium | reverse complement strand
GTCTAGCCGCAGAAATTTTAACTGTGCTTAAATATGACGCATTGCTTGAACGCGCCGAGATAGCCGGACCAGGGTTTATCAATCTCTATATTGCGACTGGCGCATTCATGGGTGCTATTGCCGAAGTGCTTGACGCTGGGACGAGCTATGGCTGCTCGGGTATGGGAAAAGGCAGGCACATTCAAATTGAGTACGTGTCAGCTAATCCGACGGGGCCACTACATGTTGGACACGGTCGCGGGGCAGCTTACGGCGCGGCGTTGGCCAATATATTTGTCGCCGCGGGATACGTTGTGAGCCGTGAATACTACGTTAATGATGCCGGCCGACAAATGGATATTTTGGCTATAAGCGTCCTATTGCGTTATCTCGAGATGTTCGGAGTAGAGATTCCGTTTCCAGCCAACGCGTACCAAGGCGATTACATTATTGAGATGGCGAAGCGACTTCACATTGATGCTGGTGATCAGTATCGCTGCTCCATCGTAGATCTGATGCCGGCCCCTGTACAGGACGCGGATCCAGAAACTGTCCTTGATGCGTGGATCTCGAGTGCAAAATCCGCTTTGGGCCGCTCTCGTTACGCTTCTATTCATCAGTTCGCGCGTGACGCGATGCTCACCGTGATAAGTCATGACTTGAAGAATTTCGGAGTCGACTTTGATAACTGGTTCACCGAGAGTTCATTAGCAGAGGACGACCGTATAGAAGAGTCTATCTCAACCCTGTCCGCAGATGGTCATATTTATAAAAAGGACGAGGCGCAATGGTTTAATAGCAAAGCCTTCGGAGACGAGAAAGACCGAGTGGTAATCCGGGACAATGGTTTGACAACTTATTTTGCGTCTGATATCGCTTATCACGCGGATAAGTATCGCCGCGGTTTTGACCATTTGATCAATATATGGGGTGCCGACCATCACGGATATGTCACGCGGGTAAAAGCGGCAATAGAGGCAATGAACCTCGATCCTAATCGCTTGGAAATATTGCTAGTCCAATTTGCGGCCTTGTTTCGTGACGGAGAGAAGGTATCAATGTCGACCAGATCGGGTGAGTTTGTGACATTGGCTTCACTGGTGAGCGACGTTGGTCGAGACGCGGCACGTTTTTTCTACATTACCAGACGTTCTGATCAGCATCTTGATTTCGATTTGGATTTGGCCAAGTCACAAAGCAATGACAATCCAGTGTATTACATACAATATGCGCACGCCCGGATCTGCAGCGTTATGAGTCAGTTAACGGAAAAAGGGTTTGTAGCCGATACTGCGATTGGATTAAATTCGATAGAAGAACTCACTTTGACTAAGGAGAAGAACTTAGCGGTGTTGCTATCGCGCTACCCTGAAGTTATCGAATCTGCAGCACGAAACCGCGAGCCACACTTGATTACAACCTTTTTGAGAGAACTTGCGGCAGAGTTTCATGGCTACTATAACATCAGGAATTTTAGGATAATTTCCGATCACGACGCACAACGAAACGCGCGGTTAGTACTGGTGATCGCGGTAAAACAGGTGCTCGCTAACGGTCTAGACCTAATCGGCGTATCGGCTCCAGAAGCGATGTAATGGCGCGTGACTATAAAAATTCCGGATCGAAGAGAAAAGCTAAATTGCGATCGCCAGGTAGCTGGCTTTCGTTTATAAGTGGCTTGGGCATTGGGCTCGTCTTTGCCATTGGTGTGTATTTTTATCGCGACGAGTTGCCGCAGCCTGAGGGACTTATTGATAGCAAATTTCCGCCTAAAATAGACAGCAGAGATATATCAGCAGGTGACAACTTTGAAGCTCAGAGAGATCTGGGTTTTCCGAAGCGAGAATTTGATTTCTACAAGATTCTTCCGGAGATGGAAGTCAAAGTTCCGGATTGGGAAATTTCTAGACCTAGCCGTAAAGGCGATAGAGATTTGGGCGAAGGTACCTACGTTTTGCAAGTTGGTTCGTTTAAGGAGCACGCCGACGCCGATAGGGCGAAAGCGAAATTAGCGCTTCGCGGTATTCAAGCGAAAATCCACCGCGTGGTAATAAATGGCCAGGATGTGTGGTACCGAGTACATATCGGCCCCTATTCTGAAATTTTTGATATCCAAGAGATGCGCACCAAGCTAATTGAATCTGGTAATAATTTTATTCTTTTGAAGATCGGGGACGCGACGCAATAAGTGATACACGCAGATACTCTAGTCAGGGTTATGAGTTTTAGACCAATTTTCCAATATCGAGTGCTCCAGATTTCAACAGGCGGCCTTGTTTAATTTGGATTCATTCTTTGGTGGAAAAAAGTAAGGATGGATTGTTATACGAATTATTAGTACCGAGTACAATTCGAAAATCTTTCTGGCAATTCAAACTCTATTTTTCTAATCGCACTTGATCGTCAGATTTACCGTGTCTTTAACAGATATAGTAATCGGGCAAACCGTAAAGAACAGCTACTCAGAGGTTCTTCGGCCCGATTGTAACGAAATTTGAATCCATGTCGGTGGTCAATTCAGATGTATCGATGTTGTTTTACCATTTCTAAATTTAAATACTGTGTTTTCGAGGCAATGCAAGAACCTATGTTATTTCGATTTGGAAAAGCTATTGGTGGAGCGGGTGATGGGAATCGAA
>DPMX01000203.1:1979-7249 GCA_003540955.1 Gammaproteobacteria bacterium | reverse complement strand
CTCGATTGCTCGATTGGCGAGCCGAACAGGGGTGGGCGCCTCTCTGTACAGCACTTGATCAACCCGTCCCTAAGGAACCATTCCCTCACGACAATACCACTTCCGAATTCCAAGAGCGGATAGGATCGGGCGACCCGGCCCCAAAACATTAGGGAACAGTTAAAGCAGTTGACGCTGTCTTTGACTTGCTATTTTAGCATTTCAGCGATTGAGTCTATCGCAACCTGGGCGCAAATTTCATCTTGGTCACCGGTTGCGCCACTGACGCCGATCCCGCCGATTTGTGTGCCTTTTGCCGTCATGATCGGAAGCCCACCCTGGAACATCACGAGGCCCGGGACCTCTTCGACACCATATGGCCGTTCGGGCCTTGAATAGTTAAACTCACCCAAGGCGCGAGTTGAACGTGGCATTCCGGATGATGTGCGACCTTTTAATTGGGAGATTTGAACGCTGTGTAAGAAAGCGTCATCTTGGCGGCGAAATAATTTTAGATTCCCGCCGTCGTCAAAGATGGCGATGTTTACTTTGCGCCAACCTTCGCTGTCTGCTTTCGCTTCACAACTATCGGCCATTATTTTCGCCATTTCAAGTGTTAGATACGGTTTGGATCCAAGTGCGAAAATATTTTGCCAGGTAAGGAGCGCGATCAGTATCGCGAAAATTTTCATTGTCTCGTCTCCGTTTTCGATTGCTGCTTAAAGTTAGCCGTTGGGGACAAAAAATACAATAAAGAATTGCCATGTATTTCAATATTTATCATGACCGCATATTCACTGATTTACATAATTTTGCGAACGGATCAATGCGAGAGGAAACGCCTGACATGGCCGAGGACATGATTGGCACGATCGTCAAGATCAGGGCTAATACAATTTGGCGGGCTTTGGGGATTAGAAACAAATTTTCAAAATTACTGGAAGAGGTAACTCAGTGATAGAACTATTTTATTGGCCAACACCGAATGGGAAAAAAGTCACGATTCTTCTAGAGGAGTGCGATATCGACTACAAGATCACACCTTGTAATATCGGTGTCGGTGATCAATTTGAGGACGAGTTTTTGAACATAAGTCCGAACAATCGGATGCCAGCCATAATCGATCACAGCCCTAAGGATGGCGGCGATCCAATTTCGGTATTCGAATCTGGATCGATAATGATGTATATCGCGGAACGAGAAGGACGATTTTGGCCGCAGGACATCCGTGCTAAGTACGAAGTAAACAAATGGGTGATTTGGCAGATGGCGAACCAGGGGCCGAAAACCGGTGAATGGGGGCATTTCTTTCGCCTTGAGGATAACGGGAGCGACCAACTCTATGCGATTAAACGTTTCAGCGATGAAATGAATCGTCTTTACGGTGTTCTTAATCAGCGACTATATAATCGACCGTACATTGCCGGCGAGGAATATACGATCGCTGATATGATATGTTACCCCTGGACGGTGATGTGGGAGACCCAAGGACAGGATCTGGACGACTTTAAATATTTTAAAAGGTGGTTCGAAGAAATGAGCGCGCGCCCAGCGGTGCAAGCCGGAATGACGGTTGGCCACGACCTGAGTCGGGATCCGGCCACGCTTAGTGACGGAGAAAAGGAGGCACGCCGCAAACTTTTATATAATCAGCGTGCGCGACCGATACGTGAGTATTAGCCTGTATTATTTTCTGCTAGGGCGTTAGAAATTACTTCAAAGGTGTCTTTGGATAGCCCTTCTACAGCGCGGATTCGTTCCAGACTAGTGCGAGCGTGTCGTTGGCGCCGCAGATCGAATTTCCGCCAACGGTCGAATGAGCGTGCCAAGCGTGCTGCGATTTGCGGGTTGATGAGATCGAGCGCAATCACCTGATCTGAAGCGAAAACGTAGCCTCGGCCGTCTTCAGCATGGAAACCTGCATGGTTGCCGTGGCAGAACCCACCAATGACCGCCCGAACTTTGTTCGGGTTTTTGATGTCGAAGGCCTCGTGCTGCGTTAAGGCTTTAACTTGCGTGATTGTGTCGGGTAGACGCGAGGTAGTCTGCACGGTGAGCCATTTATCAATGACCAGTGAATCATCACACCACTTATCGTAGAATTCATCGAGTGCAGTTTTGCGCTCTACACAATCGCAATTTGCCAACGCGGTAAGTGCGGCTATCGTCTCGGTCATATTGTTAGCACTATGTAGCTGGTGAACACACTGTTCAATGATCGATGGCTTTGCTAGTTCCATTAGGTAGCTAAGACAGATATTTCGAAGAGCACGATGCCCGGCCGATCGCGGGTCTGGGCCGTCGACCTCGCGCATAGCGAACTTTTCATATGTGCGCCTAAGCGGTTGCTCTAATTCGTCGGCGATATGTTTACGTAGCGCAGTACGAACGCTGAGGATGGCATCCGGATTAACTTCATCGATTTGTTCGGCAATGTGGATTTCTCCCGGTAAGGTCATTGCTTCGGCAGCGAATGCTGGATCCTCGCTTCCGTCGCTAAGTATGCGTGCGACACAATCTATGAACTCGGCCGGAAATTCAGGGGTGTATCCTTCTCTCGAGGAATCAATACCTTTTAGAATGATATTCATCGCCAGTCGTTGCCCCGCCTCCCAGCGATTAAAAGGGTCACTGTCATGCGCCATTAGATGAGCCAATTCTGTATCACTGTAATCGTATTTGAGGATAACCGGTGAGGAGAAGTTTCGAAGAATCGAAGGAATGGGCGCTTCTGGTATATTGTCGAAATGGAACTGTTGGTTTCGATTAGTCAATTCTAGAACGCAACTTGTGGCGTCGGCTGTGCTGCCATCAGTAGTATGCAGTGGCATATCGTTACCATTTGCGTCGAGTAGTCCGACGGCTATAGGCATATGAAAAGGGAGGTTCTCGGATAGGTCTGGGCCCTGTGCGCAACTCTGAGACATACTTAACGTATATTGTTGAATTGCCGGATTATATGTTCCGTTAGCTGTAATCGTAGGGGTCCCGGCTTGGTGATACCAGCGTTGAAACTGATCGAGTTTCACATTTGATGCGTCCTGCATTGCGTTAATAAACTCTTCAGTGCGGACAGCTTGCCCGTCGTGCCGTTCAAAGTACAGATCCATTCCCGCGCGAAAACTTTCCGAGCCGAGTAAAGTGTGGATCATCCGTACGATCTCCGCTCCCTTGTTATAGATCGTTGCAGTATAAAAGTTACTGATCTCCATATATTCGCTGGGGCGTACTGGGTGGGCCATAGGTCCGGCGTCTTCGGGGAATTGCGATCTGCGCAATTCCCGCACCTCCTGGATGCGTTGCACAGCAGGGGAATAGCGATCTTCGCCATAGCGTTGGTCCCGAAAAACGGTGAGTCCTTCTTTAAGGCTTAGTTGAAACCAATCACGGCAGGTTACTCGGTTACCAGTCCAGTTGTGGAAGTACTCGTGCGCGATAACGCGATCTAGCATCATGAAATCGTTATCGGTTGCAGTGTCGGCTCGCGCTAGTACGTATTTGGTATTAAAAATATTTAAGCCCTTATTTTCCATCGCTCCCATATTGAAGTCGCTGACAGCGACTATCATGTACTGGTTAAGGTCGAGCTCCAGGCCAAATGCTTCTTCGTCCCAGCGCATCGCAGATTTTAGTGCTTGCATGGCGAAACTGGCCTGGTCGAGTTTGCCGCGTTCGACAAAGATCGACAATTCAACTGTACGTCCGGATGCGGTGACGAATTTGTCTTCGAGTCGGTCGAGTTTTGCTGCGACCATAGCGAATAAATAGGGTGGCTTCGGAAATGGATCGACCCAACGTACCCAATGCCTACTATCGGAGGTGTCACCTTCAGCATCGAGATTACCGTTAGACAGTAGTAGTGGTAGGTGTGCTTTCTCTGCATGTATTGTTGTCGTATAGATCGACATCACGTCGGGACGATCGAGGAAATAAGTTATGCGACGAAAGCCTTCAGCTTCACACTGGGTGAAAAGCCCGTCTTTTGACACGTACAGACCCATCAGCTGAGTATTTTTTTGCGGGAATATGCGGACTTTAGTTTCGAGTTCGAACGTATTCGGGACGTTTGGGATCGTAAGATGAAACGGGTCCAGTTTGTAGTCGTCTTCTCCGAGTACACGACGATTGACCTTGAGTTCAAGAAGTTCTAATTCCTCACCATTTAATATTAGAGCTCCAGTTCGATCCGATGACGCTGGATTTCGCGAGATATCGAGGACACTTGTAACCACAGTGTGGTCGTCATGGATTTCGATTTTTAGTGCGACTGTTGGGATAAGGAAAAGTGGCGGTGTGTAATCTTTTAGATACGTTTTTTGCGGAGTTGAGTTCAGCATAGTCAGCATTTCAAGTTGTTTAGAACGTCATAGGGAAATCTCTTGTGGCCCGATAGTTGTTTGCAGCACGACCCGTTGCCTTCGAGGATTTTCTAGACCGGTTTGATTAGGTTCGTAATTTATAATGCCACGTAGATTTTTGATTAGAAAGATATTGTCATACCGCCATGGAATGAGCGTTCCTCCCCACCAAAGAATCGGTACGAACCAAACGCAAAATCTGCCCGAGTTGCGTACGCTTCGTCTGATAGATTGTCAATGCGCCCATACAATGTCACTTTTTTGTGTATCGGCATAGTGACTCGTAGATGCAACACATCATGGCCTTTGTAGTCATTCACATTATTTGGATCCACGTAGTACGTTCCCATATGCTGCCATTCCATCTCAGCTCGACCGCCGCTGTTGAAATTCCAACCAAAACGAGTATTGGCAATATTTTTCGGTGCAGTATCAACCTTGTTTCCTGCGAGAATGCCGCTGGCATTAACGAAATTACGGTACTCGTGTCGAGCGTGCGTGTAATTTGTTGCGATATCAAAGCGATCCAGCAAGGGTATAAATAGTCCAATTTCAACTCCGCGGTGGTCGGTTTTGCCATTGGTCACATTCAGCCCGTCTGTATCGCGAAAGAAGAAGTTCTGTTTGCTCATTAAAAAGAAAACTAGTTCGTATTGGATCCCATAGCTTGTGCCACGTGCACCAAGCTCTTTACTGTCGATTCGTTCGGATTTTATTGTGTCTGTGCGTTGCCGGTTCTGGAGTCGATATAAATCAGTTGTCTGTGGTGCACGATGCCCACGACGCCAATTCGCAAACAGACTATTTCTTTTAGCGAACCGATAAACTGCACCAAACTTTGGACTTATGTTATGGAAATCATCTTTTCGGTCGGCTGGCCGCCTGTATAGGCAGGCTATCTCATTTTCTCCTGTTGCAGCGGCGGGAGGGTTG
>DPMX01000203.1:0-1681 GCA_003540955.1 Gammaproteobacteria bacterium | reverse complement strand
GCAGCGGCGGGAGGGTTGTTCACGCATGGTGTGCCGTCAGCCTTCGTTGTCCCATCGGCGATCAGATTGTCATAATCGTAATGGGTGTACTCATAACGAAGGCCAACGGTTGCGCGTAGGCGATCCGAGAACTGCCATTCGGAGTGGAAGTATGGTGCGACCGCAGTTGCTTCAACGTCATAATTAAAATGGACCCCCTGCTGTCGCGCTTTGCCGAAACTAAAGCGGTCGGGTAATTGTTGGGTTTGTGTCAGGCTGCCCTCGGTGTACTCCACATCTATACCGGCAATTACCTTGTGCCCGGCATCAAGATTCCAGGTGTAGCCGCTTAAGACACCAACGCTTGTGTGATCGTTTTCCTCGATTGCACGAGACGGCAAGAAGTGTTGTCGAAATTCCATATCGTTATCGCGAAAATATGGAGTAATATTGAGTGATTGTTTTTCATTTACGTCATGGGTCCAACGGCTGTGCAGCCTGACTGAGGACCAATCACGGTAGGCATCTGGGTCGCAGTTTTGGCGCATAGCGGTCATGTCTTCGTAGAGAAACGCAGGAGCTTTGTTCGACGTATAACAACCGCCGCCATTGGCGCCACTACTGATAAAACCCGCTGTTTCCTGATTCAGATTAAAAACTGATAAGACAGTTTTCGTAGAGTTGCGGGCACCCTCATAGTCATGTCGTGCTTGTATTCTTTGCATCCCGTAGCCAGACCGGTCGCGATAGCCACTATCTTGAACACCGTAGGCGTTTAACCGGTAGCCATGTTGGCCAATTGAGCCGCTGAGCGTACCTTTTAGTTTGTAGAGATCATGTGGACCACCGGAGATATCGAGTTCTCGTTGTAGTTTTTCCGACGGCCTTCGACTTAATATATTCACTACGCCGTGCACGGCATTGGAGCCGTGAAATGCGCTTCCCGGCCCTCGTATTGTTTCGACACCGCCGGCTTGCTCTAAGTTTGCCTCAGCCAATCCATTGTTGTTTGCAAAGCCCGCCGCGCGGAATGCAACGCCATCTTCGAGGAACAAGAATGCGCCAGCAGCACCAGGGCCGGTGAGAGCAGGCGATCTGATTGATGGTAGTGCTTCAAAACCGTTATTACGCTGAATGTGTACTCCAGATAAGCGATTCAAAAGCTCACTCGGGTGATCCGCGCGAATCAAATCTACCTCGTCCTTTGATAGGGCGTCGATATTTCCGGCCATATCAAGTACGGGAGCTTCTGCACGTGTACCCGTTACGACAAGCTCTTCCATTTTGTTGTGCGTTTCTTCGCCCTGTGTGGTGGTGGAGACGGTAACTAGGAGTGTCAGCCAGGCGACGTTAGATATTTTGGTTTTCATCGTTTGGTTAGGTATTCGTTTTTGTTATGACCTTTACGATTTAGTGGCTCTTATAAGTTTGAAATAAATCTACGCATTAACTGTGCCAAAATTATTCAAATAGCCAACGTTCCTAATTATAAGAAAAAAACCGCGAATCCCACCTCGAGAGCAGCAGATGTTCAGGGGAGAAACTGGTGCAACATGTTGTTCGGGCTATTTTCCCCCGCATTCGAAGCGCACGGCTCCGCTTGGATCTTCGTCGGGTGGCGCACCAAACCCTATTACGCCGCAGCCATCTAAAACTTCTTCCTCGCGGCGGAGTCGCTTTCGCTCTCCTCCCTCGTTCACTA
>DPMX01000143.1 GCA_003540955.1 Gammaproteobacteria bacterium | reverse complement strand
TCACAATCCCAATAACGATCGGGTGCAGAAATACTGGTAGAAGAATAATTTCATATAGTTCCAAAAGCTTTGCAGAAAAATTCGCACTAAAGCCCACGACGATACCCCAAAAGGCACCGTTCGCAGTAATCCGTTTACTCCAAACGCTCATAAATGCTACAGGACCCCAGGATGATGCAAACAAAGTAGCGGCAAAATAGGAGATAGCTAATATTGCAGGTGGTTGAAGATAAGCCAATACCAAAATCACAATCCCGACAACCAGCATTGCATAACGGCTGATTGCTAAACGGCGTCCTTCGCTCGTCGTTTTTAGTTCGATCAAATCATTGGTTGCACTAAACGCAATTAGAGATAAAAACGTAGATGCAGACGACAATGCTGCGGCGATAATTCCGGACATCAACAATACACCTGCGAATGTGGGCAATACATTCATTGCAGCCCAAATCATGGCCTTTTCTGTTGGTTGAATATTCGGTTCAATGAGATTAATTGAAACCGCGGCCATGATTAATGCACAATAGAAAAGCATCGTCACGGCAGTCGCCACACAGGCCGCACGGACAACCGTGTGCTCGTCCTTCGCCATTAGGTAACGACTCGATTGCCACGGGCTAACCGCGACGGTAACGCCCCATGCTATCCCAAGAATGAATCCCCAAGTAATGGCATCCGGAATATTTTGCCACCTACTCTCGGGTCCAATCACACCATGCCACGCGAGAATCCCCGGTTTTGTTTCAAATGTCGCGAGTTCTTCGATTGAATAGAACCATCCCCCAGCGGCAGCGATTATTGAGTAGACCGCAAGAAAAGCGACAACAGTAAAAAGCAGAAACATGATTGTGTCCGTAACCACGACCCCTTTAGAGCCTGAGTACGCCGTGAACCAGGTATAACCCAACCATACAATGAACAACGTCACATCGTAGGGAATATCCATTGCTTCGGAGATTGCAAGCGACGCACCTTGGGTAACGGCCAACAAATACGCAGCTAGCCCGACAATAATAGTTACTCCGGCTGCGCTCTGCACACGATGAGTGGCAAAGCGTTTGCCAAAATATTCTGCCACCGTTATGGCTTGGCTGCGTCGGATATATCTCCCAAAAAAAAGGGCTCCTGTTACATAGCCGAACAGATTGAAGACTATCATTATGAACAGCACTCCGGCGTGACCTTCATAGATGAAGCCGGTTTCACCAAGAAACGCGGCAGTACTCAGAAAGCTCGCTACCAAAGTCCCCACTATAAGGAGAGTGGATGCGTTCCGGCCGGCGACATAGTAATCATCAATACTCTTGACTCTTCGCCCCATGAAGTTCCCAATGAGTAGATAGACTGCAATGCTACTGATAATACCGATGGTGTAGGGATTCATAACAATGATCGACTCTTCTGAACCGGCTCGATTTAAGCCTTGAAATATGCTGCAAGCGTCTCGAATAACGCAAACTGCAGGTTAAAGATCTCAGTGTCTCGCGGTTGCGGCTGTGAAGAAAATTTAGCGACAACTAAGTGCGCTGAAGGATCAATATATAGTGCCTGACCGTGAATACCGCTAGCAAGCAGCACTCCTGTCGTCCGCTCTCGGCACCACCATTGATTGCGATAGTTCCCATTCGGTGCACGATCAACGAATGCACTTGCCCGCCAGGCATCAAAACTCGCTTCATCGCCGTACCGGCACGATGCCACCCAGCTTCTTGGCACAATTTGCCGATCAGAGGCTTCACCGTTATCCAACATCAATTGCCCGAAGCGCGCCAAGTCACGTAAACTCGCGCACAAACCACCATCGGCTAGTGCCTGTCCTTCGTCATCTACAGTGAAACAGCTATCCCACTCACAACCGAGTGGTCGCCATAAGTGCTCCGACAGCAACTCTGCTAAGCTCTTACCGCTGACAGTTTCGAGCAGTAGACCAAGTACGTCAGTTATAGGCGAGCGGTAATCGAAATAGCTGCCATGAGTATATGCGCTGTCCTTCATCCCCTTCAAAAACCCGACCAAACTCTTGGGCCCAACATAGTCCTCGGGTGCAGGACGCCACCCTACAGCGTAGTCCAGGTGGTTTATCGCAGCGGTCGCATCGGAGTAATTCTCATTGAACGCTACACCAACGCTCATATCGAGATGCTGCTGTACCGTGCCACCCGCAAATCCTGTGCCGGCTAACTGTGGAAGGTAATGCTCGATCTCGGTATTGAGGTCGATCAAACCCTCGTGTGCCACTATACCTACCAATACACCGATATAACTCTTCGTGCATGACATCAGCAAATGTAGCGTCTCGGGTCGCATATCGTGGAAATATTGTTCGTGCACAATTAGACCACCGTGAAGCACACATATCCCATCTGTATGAGTCAATTTTAACGCTTGGGAGAACGAAATATGGCTTGCGTCGGTATCTCTGTCGGACTTGCCCGAGACTAAAATTCCCTGAAGATCACGCGGTTGTTGCAACAACTCACGCACCGGGCCTGAACCTCGACTTACCACCGCAGTACGTACAAATTCGGACACATGCTGAAACCCATACCTATGGTATGGCGCATATAGCCAATTCTGTCGGGTAATTTCAGGGGGCATAGCTAAGCGGCCTTAATTCATAGACATTCCGTCGTTCATAGATGATTATTCTATAGTTTGGGTCTAACCGCCAAGGCCCTGAGCGAGGCCAGAAACGTACCACTGTTGGTTTTGGAGGAACTAATGTTGACTACTGATTTTTCGCCCTTATTCGATCCTATCAAGATCGGCAAACTCAACTTAAAAAATCGCATCGTCATGGCACCGATGTGCTCGCGCCTTCCTACAGCGGACGGCGAAGTAACACCAGCGCTGATCGATCATTATCGTGTGCGAGCGAAAGGTGGTGCCGCCATGCTGATTATCGAATTCGCACGTATTGACGACAAGTTATCATCCGCGGAATGGGGTATGTTGAGCGCAAGTAGTGATCGCTTTTCGGTCGGGTTGGGTTTGCTCGCCGAAACTATCACTTTGAATGGCGCTCACGCCTGCTTGCAACTCGCACATGCAGGTCGCCAAAGTTCCTACGCAGAGCCCTGTTTATCCCCCTCAGCGATTCCCGATCTTATGTATCAAGAGTTGATGGGCGAACGATATAAGGTTC
>DPMX01000235.1:9363-9932 GCA_003540955.1 Gammaproteobacteria bacterium | reverse complement strand
ACCATTATGCGTGTCCAATTTATGGGTATTAAGTTCGTACCCTCTTTCTTTATAAAACCGATAACGTTCGCGCGCCGCTTCGCGCGCGTTTTGATCGTATCCTGTGGTCTCCATCAAGCGATCGAAACGGCTGAAATAATCGGGTATGTCGAGCGCCAAGTTTATCAAGACATCTGTGGTATTGGGAATTTGGAGGTCGTGCCCCAGTGTCACCGGGACTGGAGTAGCATCCCCTAAACTCTGCACCGCGTGTGGCAAAAATGAAGTGTCTTTGTAGGTCCACAAGAGGTCATCAAGAGTTGTCGAACTTTCGGCATCCTCGCAACGTATGTGGACAGTCCGGCCTTCCTCCCAAGCTTTTTGCGTTAGTCGGCAAATTAGATGCCGATATTGCCGCTCATTGGGATTATCGAGCACATAAAAATCAATCCGCGTCAATGTATCGGCCTGTCTACGTGTCGGGTTCGATGCGTGAGCGAAGGAATTGAACTAACAACGACACAGGCCTACCTGTGGCGCCTTTCGGTTTTCCGCTATTCCAGGCGGTACCGGCAATATCAAGGTGTGCC
>DPMX01000235.1:1096-9067 GCA_003540955.1 Gammaproteobacteria bacterium | reverse complement strand
GTACCGGCAATATCAAGGTGTGCCCAGCGATACTTTTTCGCGAAACGGGCAAGGAAGCAGGCGGCTGTGATACTACCGGCAGCCCGACCACCGACGTTCGCGATGTCTGCAAATGGACTATCAATGAGTTGTTGATACTCCTCCCCTAACGGTAGACGCCAGGCAAGGTCTCCGCTAGTTTTGCCTGCCGAGAGCAAATCTTTGGCTAATTCTTCGTTATTACTCATCAGTGCACTCGTAACATGGCCGAGTGCGATAATGCAGGCGCCAGTTAATGTGGCAATGTCGATAACCACATCGGGTTCAAAACGCTCACAATAGGTTAACGCGTCACACAAAATCAGCCGCCCTTCTGCGTCTGTATTCAAGACTTCGATAGTTTGACCAGACATGCTTGTTACGATATCACCCGGTTTAGTAGCCTTACCGTCCGGCAGATTCTCGGTGGCGGGAATGATCCCGACGACATTGATTGGAAGTTCGGCCTCGGCAATTGTTGATAGCACGCCGAACACAGTTGCAGCGCCACACATGTCGTATTTCATTTCGTCCATTGCGGCGCTTGGCTTCAGAGAAATCCCACCAGAGTCAAAGGTTACCCCTTTGCCAATGAGTACAATAGGCTTCGCGTTTTTAGCATTTCCGTTGTGCTTTAGCGTAATTAGTTTAGCTGGTTGGTCACTGCCACGGGAAACGGATAAGAGTGAACCCATGCCGAGTTTCTCCATGGCAACCTCATCAAGCACATTAACGCTAAGCGACTTAAACTTTTTACCCAAAAACTTTGCCTGGTCCGCTAAGTGCGTCGGTGTGCAGTAGTTAGCCGGAGAATTCGCGAGGTCTTTCGTCAGCTTGAGGCCGTTGACCAGACTGCTACCAATGCCAACTTCATCCGATAGAGAGTTTTTGTCGTGTTCTGCCGTTATCAAAAAACTCAGACGAGTGAAACGGGCAGCTTTAGTCTTGGTCTGCGTTTTAAATAAATCAAATCGATAGGCTGCGGCCTCAAAGGCTAAAATTTGTTGTTGGATTTTCCATTTGTCGTCACACTCCTTGACGATAACTTCGGTTAAGGTAGTTATTGCATTTTTGAGTCCAGCGCCAATAACGGCTGCTGCTGCTTTTCGGACCAGCTTCACGTATTCTGCCGCAGTGATTCCACTCCTTTTCCCCGCGCCGATCAAAAATACCCTGTCGGCTAGCACGCCCGGTATATGGGGCACAGTAAGCACCTCAGCGAGTCGCCCGTGGATGTCGCCACGTTTGGATAATCGACTCAATCCGCCTCGACTGGCGCGATCTAGGGTTGAGGCGCAGTCTCCGAGCGTTTTGCCGTTGTATACGGCGGCGACAATGCACGCCGACTTGATTTTGCTTGGCGTACCCTGTTTGATTGAGACTTCCATTGTTCACCTCATTATCTTGGGAGTGAGAATATCTTTTATTTTTATTACCGACATTATTCGTGAGACCGGTAGTGCTCGTCGGGAAAGTGTATTCGTTTGTATCCGGGCGCGCAAAAACATCGGTCAGGAGTTTAGCATCCTGTGAGGATAATCAATCGATACATTGCAACTAATGTAGTTGCTTCAACAGTGACTGTGCTACTTGCGCTTTTGGGTATTTTTACTTTTTTTTCGCTCATCGACGAATTAGAAGCAGTTGGGAGGGGTTCCTATGGCATCGGGCAAGTTTTCGTTTACGTCTTATTGAGTGCTCCATCACTAGCCTATGAATTGTTTCCAATGGCCGCATTAATTGGCTCATTATTGGGCCTCGGCGGGATGATGCGCGACGGAGAAATCACCGTCATACGTTGTGCCGGTGTCTCGAAGCTGAAGGTTGTTGCGTCAGTGATGAAGGCAGGTGTCATGTTCGTCGGGGTAGCTGTATGCGTAGGCGAATTGTTAGCGCCCCCGGCAGAGTCATATGCCCGCCAATATCGCTCAATGGCTATTAACGACCGCATTGCGTTGAAAACACAAAATGGATTTTGGGTGCGTGATGGGGATAGCTACATCAATATTCGAGAGGTTCTTCCAGGGAATCAAATCAAGGATATTTTTATTTACGAATTTGATGCTCAAAGTAGACTGCGCATGAGCACACACGCAAAACACGCGAATTATATAGACGATCGATGGATATTAAGTGAAATATCGCAAACAATCCTCTCCGACGATGGAGTTGATAATCGACTTATCGACCGTGCTGTTTGGGACTCGCTATTGAGACCGGACTTGGTGGCGATGATTGCGATACAACCGGATTCGCTATCGGTCTGGACCTTAATCAAATATATTCGATTTTTGAACAACAATGGGCAAACAGCCGAACGTTATGAGCATGTCTTATGGGTTAAATTAACCTATCCTTTTGCAAGCGCCGTCATGGTGTTTCTTGCTGTGCCGATGGTCTTTCGCGCAAATAGAGCGACCAGTGTTGGACAACGAGTATTGGTTGGGGGGTTGATTGGTCTTGGCTTTCATTTGCTAAACCAAGCTTCGGGCCATCTCGGTGTTGTCTATGGAATCGCGCCGTCGCTTAGCGCAGGTGGCCCAGCGCTTGCGATGGCCGTTATAGGTATCATTCTTTTGAGCCGCACGGCTTAAAATGTCCGGGTACGTAAAATTTTCATTGTTTTTGTATGTGTGACCCGGAGATTCGGTCGTGCACGGTGCGTGAATCGTGATCGAATATCATCCAGATAAATCCGAGCCCCAATACTCCAAGTGACAGTGTTGCAGCTGCGCATCTTTTTGCGGCACATGCCCATCCAACTAATTGCCTTGTTTTACTATCTACCAATCTAATTTTCCATGATCTCATTCCGAGTGTTTGACCGCTTCGTGTCCAACAGAAGCCAAAATATGCAAAGGAGACCATTAGCAGATAGCCCAGAAAAAAGATATTACCAGGGCTAACGGCTTCACCTTGGCGTAATATCACGATGATGAGTGCCGCAAAAAACCAGATCGCAGCGATTGCAAGCGCGTCATACAAAATAGCCCCCAATAGACGAAAGAACGATGGTGGAGGCTCGGTATTAGGATCTGACTGCGACATCGTTGTATTGTCGCGCTTTATGAGCGTTGCGAGAACACCTTTATCAGAGTAATGTCTGAAAATCAGCAACCCCTGCCAGTGTGACGCATTTTCTAGTCTGCGGGATTGGCGCTCCCTAGGGGACTTGAACCCCTGTTTTCGGCGTGAGAGGCCGACGTCCTAGGCCACTAGACGAAGGGAGCGTGTCGCAGGAGGTGCTATTATAATCGCCAATACAACTCCAACAACCGGACACCAATTGAGTTTCTTTAGCAATTTATACTCTGCGCGAACACATTTAGACCGGATGGCGCGGTGGGCGATGAAAATAAAAGCTTTTGATGTCGACCCCAACAATTTATAAACGTAGCCAACATTCGGTGTCCCGTAAGCGGATCTCTGAGAATGCTCTCAAAGTTCTCAATAGGCTTGACCGTGCTGGTTACAAAGCATTTTTAGTTGGCGGCGCAGTTCGCGACATCTTGCTTGAGCGCGACCCGAAGGATTTCGATATCGCTACAAACGCACGTCCGGACCAAATTCTAGAGTTATTTCGCAATAGCCGTCTAATCGGCCGCCGTTTCAGATTAGCACACGTTCGCTTCGGTCGAGAAGTTATTGAAGTCGCAACGTTTCGGGCGCGGCACGAGGGTGAAAAGGATGGTGCGTCAATAGCAGACACTGGCCGGATCATTCGTGATAATGTTTACGGTGACATTGATGAAGATGTATGGCGCCGTGATTTTACAGTTAACGCGCTTTACTACAATATTAGGGATCACTCTATACTCGATTACGTCGGTGGTGTCGAAGATGTTCGGCGACGCGAACTGCGGCTCATCGGAGACCCGGCAGTGCGCTACCGCGAAGATCCAGTTCGGATGCTACGTGCCATCCGTTTTGCGACAAAACTCAAATTAAAAATTGATGATGCTACGGAGGAAGCATTCAATCGCTATGGCATGTTGCTGAGTGAAATTGCACCCGCACGTTTATTTGACGAATCGCTAAAGCTTTTTCATTCTGGACATGGACTAGAGGCGTTCGAGGCTCTTTGTAAGTATGGGCTGTTTGGGCATTTATATCCGCTTGCAGATCAAAGTTTCGGTTCAGATAGACGTGCCTACAAACTCGTCGTGGCGGCCCTACGTAATACCGATCATAGGTTAAAACAGTCGCAATCGGTAAATCCTGCGTTTATTTTTGCAGCAATCCTGTGGGGTGCAATGGTTAAGCGGAGAGCCCGTTTTCTGGTCACCGAGATACCTGAATCCGAAGCTTTCCGCTTGGCGGCCGATGAAGTATTTTCCGAGCAGATAAAGATAGTCGCGATACCCCGGCGTTTCACTACAACAGTGAGAGAGATATGGCATTTCCAGGCACGGCTATCAAAACGTACGAGAAAACACGTCGAAAAACTTCTCGGGCATTTGCGGTTTCGCGCCGCATACGATTTCCTTTTGTTGCGCGTAGAGGCCGGAGAACCTCTAAAGGAGCTTGGGGATTGGTGGACGAAATTGCAGGAACTGGACGGAGTAGATCGCGAAAGCATGATCACTGAATCGCGGGCGTTACCTCGTAACGGTCGACGTTTACGAACTAAACGGAAAAGGACATAGGAGTAGAAGTGCCATCGGATAACCATCGTGCGTTTATAGGCATTGGAAGTAATCAGGGTGATCCGGTTTTCCAAGTTCGTTCTGCAATTAAAGCAATCGCGCAGGCAGCTGATATTTCGCTTGAACAAACTTCATCGCTTTACTTAAGTCCGCCGATGGGCCCGTCCGATCAACCGAATTATGTGAACGCAGTGGCAATGATCAGTACGTCGCACGATAGCTTTCAATTACTTACCTGTCTGCAAGGGATTGAGCGCGATCACGGCAGGATTCGATCTATTAAACGGTGGGGGCCGCGGACACTCGATCTCGATATTTTATTGTTTGGGACGGAATCTATAGATACCGAGACGCTTCGGATTCCGCATGAGGGTTTGACAGAACGCCCATTTGTTGTGGTTCCTTTATCGGAAATTGCCCCTGATCTCACACTTCCCAACGGGGAATGCGTAAGCGATCTAGCGGCCCGAATGCAGAGTCAAACTTTAACTCGGCTTCGAGAAGATTAGTTCATCGGTTGAGAGCCAGTGCTTTTTAGATCGGCAGCTACATTTTCGCTATAAAATATATGTAATTTATATTCTCAAGAATGAAAGCCAGCTATAAGCCTTTAGGGTAAAAATATCCGGACGACCATGAATACGGTTTTTGACACTGCGACGCTTCGAGAAATCGTTGCACAATGGCGACGTAAAGGAGAAAGGGTTGCGTTTGTCCCGACGATGGGAAATCTTCATGACGGCCACATCTCGCTATTAACACATGCGCGAGATCTGGCCGATAGAACCGTAGCTAGTATTTTTGTCAACCCGATCCAATTTGGGGTAGGCGAGGATTACACCGCGTACCCTAGTACCCTGCAGGCAGATCAAGACAAGCTCACGCGGATCGGACTCGATGTGTTGTTTGTGCCCAATTTAGACGAGCTTTATCCGGCGGGAATGGAGGAAGATACGAGGGTCACTGTACCAAGCTTATCTAGTATTCTTTGTGGTAAATATCGTCCCGGGCACTTTACTGGCGTTGCTACGGTAGTCACGAAACTATTTTTTAGCGTGCAGCCTGATTACGCTTTGTTTGGAGAGAAAGATCTCCAGCAACTAATGGTTATTCGACGAATGGTGGATGATTTGCGCATTCCAGTAGAGATTATTGGAAAGTCGATCGTTCGGGAAGCCGACGGTTTGGCAATGAGTTCGAGGAATAGTTATTTGAGCACAGAGGAGCGCGAAGTTGCCCCAATTATCTATCGGACTTTGCAAAAAGCTAGTATTGACGTTTGTGCACCTGGGGCTGATTTCCGAAAAATAGAATCAAGTTGTTTTGCGCATTTGCAAGTGTCGGGTTTTAAGCCGGAATATTTCAGTATTCGGCGCTCATTCGATCTCGCGAAGGCAACCAATCAGGATAGGAAGTTGTCGATATTGACAGCCGCTTGGTTAGGTACCGCCCGATTGATCGATAACATTCAGGTAAATGCAGATGACTAAGGCAAAGGTGCATGATGTACCCAAAGCGGTCTGGTTGTGGTGTGTACCGATACCATTATTGATCCAGTTGGGTGTATGGCAGGTAGATAACGAAGGTAAGTTTTTTTCTAGGTGGATCGAATCTGAAGCGGGCTTGATTGAGAATGCGACCGCGATTTCGTTAATTTTCGCTACAACTATCTCTCTCCGGGTTGGCCTTAAATTGTTCAAATACGTGGAATCGATATATTCCGCGTGGTTTTTTTTCGTCGCGCTCGTTTGTCTGGGCTTTGCGGGTGAAGAATTGAGTTGGGGACAACATTGGATAGGTTGGGATTCACCCGACTATTTTGCTGAGAACAACCGTCAAGGCGAAACGAATTTCCATAACTTTAATATTCACTTCGGTCGGGTGGTTAAATCAATCCTTACTTTAGCTATTGTTATAGGCGGCTTGATTTTGCCACTTCGGCATTCAAGCGATCTTGTCCATGAGACACCGATAAGGCAGTTTCTTTTTTTTATCACACCAACTCGGGTCTGTATTCCGGCTGCGGCGTTTGTTTTTGGTGTTCGGTTAATCGAGAGAGTTAAAACGTGGTGGAATCTAGACTGGGACTTCTTGGCGGTTAACCTGAAAGAGTCGCAAGAACTCTATATCGCACTGTTTCTCCTGATCTACGTCTGGTCTGCGCGCATACGCGTCTAAATCTAAATTGAATTTGCATAGTTTAAAGTCACGCCTTTTGAGTGGGTCTCTGCGGCTTCTCGGTGGTAAAATAGCGCGCGCTTACAACGAATAGAACATGTAGCCGATGCCCGATATCTCTAGAAACCGCCTATATATTAAGACCTTCGGGTGTCAAATGAATGATTATGACTCCCAGCAAATGGTTCAGCTAATGACCAAAATGGGCGACTTTCAACGGGTTAAAGATCCTCAAGATGCGAACTTACTTTTGATAAATACATGCTCGATTCGCGAGAAGGCGCAAGAAAAATTATTCTCTGAACTTGGGCGTTTACAAGTACTTAAAGAAAAAAACCCAAACGTTTTGATTGGCGTAGGGGGGTGTGTCGCGAGCCAAGAGGGTGAATTTATATGGGATAGGGCTCCGTATGTCGACATTATATTTGGGCCACAAACCTTGCACCGACTGCCGTACTTGGTCGACCAGGTAATTGAGAACAAAACTCCTGTTATCGATGTATCGTTCCCGGAGATTGAAAAATTCGATCGTCTACCGCTAGCAAAAGCGGACGGGCCGAGCGCTTCCGTATCAATAATGGAGGGTTGCAGCAAATACTGTAGCTTCTGTGTTGTTCCCTATACTCGAGGGGAGGAATTTTCCCGCCCACTCGATGACGTTTTAGCGGAAATTTTTGCCTTAAGCGAACAAGGGGTTCGCGAGGTCACCCTACTAGGCCAAAATGTAAATGCTTATCGGGGGCAAATGCACGACGGAAAAATTGCTGACCTAGCGACGTTGATCCGTTACGTTGCCGCGATAAAAAATTTAGATAGAATTCGTTATACGACTTCCCATCCGGTAGAATTTAGCCAACGTCTAATTGATGTTTACTCAGATGTGCGAGAACTCGTAAGTCACGTACATTTGCCAGTGCAAAGTGGCTCAGATCGGATACTTGCTATGATGAAAAGAGGTCACACAACTTTAGAATACCTGGCCAAAATTCGAAATTTGCGTAAGGCTCGGCCAGACGTGTCGATATCGTCTGATTTTATCGTAGGATTCCCAGGGGAAACCAACGAAGATTTTGCCGCAACAATGGCGTTGATCGAGAAGGTTGGTTTTGATCATTCTTTTAGCTTTATA
>DPMX01000235.1:0-795 GCA_003540955.1 Gammaproteobacteria bacterium | reverse complement strand
TTTGATCATTCTTTTAGCTTTATATATAGCGCCCGTCCTGGGACCCCGGCCGCCGCTCTGCGCGACGATGTCAGTCTTGAGGAGAAGAAACATCGGCTGGCAATTCTTCAGCGCAAAATAAACGATCTAGGAAATGCAAAAAGTGCCAGCATGCTTAATACTACACAGCGCGTATTGGTCACAGGGAAGGCAAAAAAAAACAATACAGAATTATCGGGCCGAACCGAAAATAATCGCGTTGTAAATTTTTCTGGTCCAGATTCACTGATCGGTAAATTTATCGATATAACTATAAGTAGCGTACTGGCTAATTCTCTACGCGGCGAACTTGTTAACGCCGGGTAACTGTGGTTGCCTCGGTTAAGTCAACCTTTCTTTTGGAGCCATTCGAAAATGATCGCTTGGCGAATCTTTGTGGACAGTTTGATGAACACATTCGCCTGATTGAACGACGTCTTGGGATCGATATTAAGCATCGTGGCAACGAGTTTAATGTGGTGGGTAGCTCTCAAGAAGGTGTGTTGGCGGAGCGGGTTGTTCGAATGCTATATGATTTGACTGATCGAAAATCGCTTGTGATCACCGACATACATTTACAGTTACAAGCTTCTGAACTTGATCATATGACAGAAAATACTGAGAACGAATCTCTCCATGTGCGCACAAAGCGCCGAACAATTACTGGGCGAGGTGTGAATCAACGTGCGTACATAAAAAATATCCGCCAGCACGATGTTAATTTTGGGATTGGCCCGGCGGGAACCGGAAAGACCTACTTGGCAGTCGCTTGTGCGG
>DPMX01000222.1 GCA_003540955.1 Gammaproteobacteria bacterium | reverse complement strand
AGTAGCCCTAAAGATACCTCCGGCAGCCCAACTTTGGCAGAGACCACCGCGCATCGATAATGACAGGCCATAGCGGTCTCAAATCCACCACCGAGCGCTGTACCATGAATCGCAGCGACGACCACTTTCTCACACGCCTCGATTTGCTCCAGCACCTTAGGCAACCAAGGGTCCTCGAGCGGTTTATCAAATTCCGTAATGTCAGCACCGGCGATAAAAGTACGCCCACTACAAATAAGCACCGCGGCTTTAGCAGATAGATCTTGTTCATATTTAGTAAAAGCATTCGCTAGCCCGACTCGAACAGGGTGCGATACGGCATTCACCGGCGGGTTATCTATGGTAATGATTGCAACATCACCCTCGCGGTCGTAGATCACTGGCTCAGCCATTTTCAAAATTCTCCTTCATCCTCAGAGCGTTCTGTTCCTGTTGCCCAGAGTTTGCTAACGTTGAATCAATCGGTAAATTATACCGACCCTTGGTTGGTTTCGGCCAGGTAGAAAATTCGTAGGCCCGTAGAAGAACGAAAACTTAGTGGGAAGTCTAGATAGGTTATTGTTTTAGGAAAGCAGCAGATACAAATGCCTCCTTAATATCCAGCCCGAATTTTAATTTCGAGTAATCGTTCTACGTTATAACAAAACTCCTCAACATCCCGATAGCGCCCTGGGTGATCGATCCCCGTTGCACCCGCATCGGCATAAGCCATAAGGCACTCCACCCCTGCCCCAAGATCATCGAGTGGTAGCGTTGAAAGTGGGATGATTTCTGGTTCCGGTTTTGCGGCTGCGGACATCGCAGCTTTAAGCTCCGCAGCGGGAGCCTCAAGTGCCTTTGGATTCAAATTGGTTGGCATCCATCCATCACCATATTTTACGATTCGGGGCAGAGAGCTCGCCGCCCCTCCTCCAATCAATATTTTCGGTCGTTTGGGCCGCGGCTTAAAAAGAAACCTTTGTCCGTTCAACTCCATTTCTTCTTCGGAAAAACACCGCAGAATTACACTTAAAGTCTCGTCGGTGATGGCACCACGTTTTCGCCGATCGATCCCGAGTGCTTTAAACTCAGCTGGCATCCACCCAACACCAAATCCAGAGCAAAGACGCCCATCAGACAGTTCCTGTATAGACGCGAGCCATTTTGCCGTCGGTAACGCAGCACGATACGGAGCGACAAGAACTGAAATTCCCAACCGAATCGAGTTGGTAAAACCAGCCGCAAACGCTAGCGTAGCGAGAGGATCTACATAACGACCTCCTGAACCTTCAGCATCGTCAGGAGGTATTGCTATATGATCTACTACCCAAAGGTCGTCGAGCCCCATCTTATCCGCCGCCTCGGCACACCCTTTCATAATCTCTCGCCTAGAGGCCGGTCCAGAGTTTCTTAAAAACATCCCTAATCTCATTCTTTTTCTCTCAGGTTCCAAAAACCCGCTTAACAATAAAGCAAGAACGGATGTTACCGAAACCAATTGAGCCAGCGCCAGCATCAGCGTTCGGCTTCCATAGAATCTTGACAACTTTAATATGTTAAAGCTAAAGTTAACGTAGACGTCAAAAGAGATCTTAACGATGATACAAACATACGGTATCCGTGAGCTCCGACGGGAGTTTGGAGTCACTGCACGAACTCTTCGACATTATGAGGATAAAGGATTAATTAAGCCGATTAGACAAGGAGTTACGAGGCGTTTCTCAGAACGCGATCGGGTACGGCTGGGCCTCACAGTACGGGGCCGACGACTTGGGTTTTCGCTCGATGAAATTAAGGAAATCATAGATATGTATAATCCTTTGAGCCCTAACGATCAGTCTCAAATTTTACTACTATGCTCGAAGATTGAAAAATATAGAAGCTTATTAATTAATAAAATCAATGATATATCTGATACTCTTAAACTTATGGATGATGTTGAAAAAGATGCGTTAGGAACATTGGAGCAGATTAAACACCCCGGGTGAGCTTAGCTATAACTTTACAATAACTTACCTTAACGGAAGAAAAATTGTAAAATGAATTTATCCCGATAGATCTACCGTAACGCTGATACATAGCATGAGGTTCGAAACGATGCCCATAGTCCCAACAGGAATCGATCCAAGCTCAAGCGATTACATCGAAAATTACACCGAAATGTCCCGTCTAGTCGCGGAGTTGTCGGCTAATGCGGCGCAGGTAGCCCTGGGGGGTAGCAAGGAATCCCGGGACCGACACATTGCTCGCGGTAAGCTGTTAACTAGAGAACGCATAGACACTTTAATTGATCCCGGAACCCCGTTTCTTGAAGTTGGACAGCTTGCTGGGTGGAATCATTACGACGATGAAGTGCCCAGTGCAGGAATCGTCACTGGCGTTGGAAGGGTCTCTGGCCTTGAATGCGTCGTTATTGCAAATGATGCAACCGTCAAGGGTGGGACGTATTATCCCCTAACTGTTAAAAAGCATTTGCGCGCACAAGAAATCGCGCGGGAAAATCTACTTCCCTGCATCTATCTCGTAGACTCTGGTGGCGCCTTCTTGCCCAAACAAGACGAAGTTTTTCCTGACAGGGATCATTTTGGTCGAATTTTTTATAATCAAGCAAGAATGAGCGCTGATGGGATACCTCAAATTGCTGCTGTTATGGGTAATTGTACCGCAGGAGGAGCATATGTACCCGCGATGAGTGACGAAGCAATAATTGTAAACAAAACTGGTACTATATTCCTTGGCGGGCCTCCCCTTGTCCAAGCTGCAATAGGAGAAATATCTACTGCAGAAGAGCTAGGAGGAGCTACAATGCATACCAGAATAAGTGGCGTAGCTGATCATTTTGCAAAA
>DPMX01000010.1 GCA_003540955.1 Gammaproteobacteria bacterium | reverse complement strand
CTCCCAGCCCTTACCCGAAAAGTGTGCAACCTTCACGCCGACAATGATGTCGGAACGCTGGCGAATCTTCTCAGCTGTAAGCTCGGCGTCCATATCGTTGATGTCTTGCTCGACATCGCCTTCCATGCCCTGTCCGACGATGTTCAGTAGTGCTAATACCCGCACCATAGATTTGCTTACAACATCCTTATTGAATTGATCGAACGTACGCCAACCCGAGCCACCGCAGTCCACCATCGTCGTCACGCCATACGGGAAGCACATCTCTTCCGGGAACATCGCTCCCGAAAAACCTGTGCAATGAGCGTGCATGTCAATAAGACCGGGGGTCACGTACATGCCTGAAGCATCGACCACGCGCCGACCGTTTGACTCCGGAATGTCTTTTTCAACACCGGCGACAACTCGTCCAGCAATCCCCACGTCCATTTGCTCATCAATGCCGTTCGCAGCATCAACTACATGGCCGCCTTTTATTAACAGGTCGTAAGAAGGCATTTAGGAAAGTCCTCGCAATACAAAAAGCCCTGAAAAAATATCTCGTACAACTAATCCTGTAGCTGTCGTAATCGTGGATCAGTGCGGTCACGAATCCAGTCACCGAGGAAGTTCATCGACATCACCGTGAGGAAAATACCCAGACCCGGAAAGAATGAAATCCACCACGCCTCATCTAGCGTGTCACGACCATCGCTAATCATCGCTCCCCATGAGGGCACCCTGGTAGGAATACCTACTCCTAGGAAGCTCAAAGACGCCGCCGTCAGGATCAGACCACCAACTCGCAATGAAGCAAGAACCATCAACAGGTTCGCTACTCCGGGCAAAATATGCCTGTACATGATCCGCAAATCCGAAGCCCCCGCGACTCGAGCTGCGTTCACGTAATCACGCGTTTTCAAAGTAAAAACTTCCGCGCGAATATTTCTCACGAACCCAACCCACGTCAGCATGATCAGCAAAATCATCATGATGATCACACCCTGCCCGACAGTAACTGCGACAACCAGTGCAATTAACAGGAAAGGCAACGCATTCCAAATATCGACGAACCTCGTCATCAGCTCGTCCAACAATCCGCCGTAATAACCTGTCATGATCCCGGCCCACGCACCGAGTATCGTGCCGCTAATCATAGATACAGCCGCTACGGAAAGTGAGACTCGCGTACCATACACAACCCGGCTGAACACATCTCGGCCAAATTTGTCGGCACCAAGCACGTGCCGATTCTCGATTCCACTGCCAACAGGATCTGACTCGTAATACTCGCTGTACCAGAACGGGCGCGCTAAGTTGCTGCGCAAGTTTTGATCATTAGGGTCGTGAGTCGCAATGAATGGAGCAAATATCGCCATAAACACCAGCATGGTTAATACCGCTACAGGAATTACAGGCCAACGACGAATGAAATTCCACGCCGCACCTGGAATACCAAGAAGAGATATTCCCGACTGCACATCAGAGTTATCCAGAATTTGAACTCGTCCGGTCATGAGTATCTAATCCTCGGGTCAACAATTGTGTATAAGAGGTCCGCAATAAGGCTCATAATCAAGAACAGGAACGTAAATATGAAAACCGTTCCCGTAATCACCATAAAGTCGTTCTGGTTCACTGCTTCAACCGCCACTCGCCCAACTCCTGGCCAGGCGAAAATTACTTCCACCAACACGGCCCCATCGAGGTAACCGGCAAGCAGTAACGTCGCAATAGTCAACGGTTGGATAAGAGCATTTCGAAGCGCATGTTTCCAAATAACAAACCTGTTTGAAACTCCCTTGGCCCGTGCAAGGGTTACATACTCGGAATCAAGCACTTCCAGCATTGCCGAGCGCGTAATGCGCATATACCCGGCCATTGGTCCCCAGCCGAGCACTAGAGTGGGCAGAATATAATGCTTAATCTGCTCGAAGAACGGCTCACCCTCTCCTCTACCAAACACCGGTAGCCAGCCGAGATAAACGGCGAAAATCCAAATGCCAACCAGGCCGATCCAGAACGCTGGTAGAGATTGACCAAACAGGGCGAATCCTCTAACAAAGTAGTCGACAACTGATCCTCGTTTTAACGCCGATAAAATACCTATTGGTATTCCCGTCGCCGTTCCAAAAATCCACGCGACTATAGCCAGTTGGAACGTTGCACCCCACTTTTCACCAACAATCTTGGTGACTGGTCGGCTCTGCTGAACACTGTCGCCCAGATCGCCCCTGAGCATGTTGCCGGCCCACGTCAAATACTGAACAACAAGGGGCTTATCGAGACCCCACTTCGCCTTGAGGGCCGCAAGAGTCTCCGGTGATACGAAATACCCGGGCTGGATGAATAGATTGATCGGGTCTTCCTTGGCATGTGCGAGACCAAACACAACCATTGACGCCGCAAACAATGAAATAACAGAGAAGATCAGGCGTCGAGCCAGGAAATTTTTCATCGATTAAGGATCCAGCTACCTCAAATAAATATTTACAGAAAAAGGTGGAGTGCCGGAAGCTCTAGTATTCCGGCACTCCACCGTTATGT
>DPMX01000169.1 GCA_003540955.1 Gammaproteobacteria bacterium | reverse complement strand
CTTGGCCATGTCATCTGAAACATAAGCGCCAATACTAACTTCGAAGTCAATCGGATCACGGCCCGCTTTTTTTGCGGACGCTTGGACGTTTTCGTTCATCCACTTGACCGCACCTAGCTCGGCACATTCGGTAGTCGCTATGTCCCCCAACCGCCCAGCGAGCCGCGCACCCCGCGGACCGAACAGACTTATCGCTATCGGCACTTCCCGGTCAGCCCAAGATAAAGTGACGGGACCTGGCGCATCCTCAAGGTCGACTGAATTGCCACGCATCCAGTTACGGATATCATGAATAGATTGCTCGTAGTCCTTCCACGACGCCGGGTGCCATCCAAGCATTTTAACCGCACTATCACCTCGACCGAGCCCTAGAACTGCCCGACCTTCCGATAGATTATCAATCGTTGCCATCGCCGCGGCAGTTACACTAGGATGCCTGGTCAGTGGATTCGTCACAAATGATCCCAGTTGGACCGTCTTCGTGTTCATCGCAGCGATCCCCAAATACGGGTAAATCTCCATAAAGTTATAGGGGGAATCCCACAAACCGACGAACGTAAATCCATGTTTCTCGGCTTCGGTAAAACCATACATGACGTCATTGGCGTCTCTCGTCGTAACCATGCACAACCCGAAATCCATCGTGGCATCCCTCCGCTTTAGTAGTTTTTAGCGCAGTTCTTCAGTTCGGTTTACCCTCGGTGACAAAGTACGTCGTGATAGCAAGATATCGTCAAGTAATGCAATAGTGAGGATCGCTGTATTAGAATACTTAGACCGACCGAGAACGGCGTAGGAGTTTCTTCGGGATCCATGTAATTGCCGTTATCTTTCGAGTCACTAAATATGACAGGCGGTTTAAACAGTCTGGAGTAGGTTTTGAAAAAAAACCCAAAATTTTCTAATTCGATCGCCGTATTTTTTATTTTTCTGTCAAACTCCGCTTGGGCGTTCGATTCATCAACCCTCGGTGCTTGGACCTTAACCCCACGCTTAGAAACTCGCTTCGGACTGCAATATGGGGATAACCTCAATTTCGGTCTCGGAGCACTCGACTCACTGGACGAAACAGAACGAACGAGTGCCTCGCTATCCTTTGAGCCTGCGCTAAATATAGAGCACCCTCTCCTCGGCGGAACTTTTTTCAGTAATATTTCGGTAGTTGGTGCTACGAACATATTCGATGGTGAACTTTCTGGACAATATGCACGCAGCGGTCAATCACGAGTTGATATCGACGAAGCCCACGTCGGTTGGCGGAATGAAACTATTAGCTTGTCGATCGGCCCACAGAGGCTATTAATCGGTGACGGACTTGTGATAGGTGATGGCGTTTTCGATCTTGGCTCCGAACAGGGGCAATTTTGGCTCGCACCGTTTGACGCGTGGAAAAATGCTGCAGTATTAAAGGTATCAGGGAAGCATGTACACACTGATTTGTTTTGGTTAACCGCAGCAGGAGCCTTCGGGGACTCCCGACTTTACGGCGTAAATTTGGAGAATGTACAAACTCATTTTGGCCGATTTGGGGCAATGTATATTGATATTTATGGTGGGAATGAACTTAACTTCGACGGAATCGAAGCCTGGAATCTCCGCGCCTTGGACGTTGCAGTACCATACGTCCCGCAACTTAAGTTATTTGCCGAGGTTGTTTTGCAGCTCGGGGAAGATAAGGATGGCGGCGGACAAGATAACAAGGGACTCGGCTGGTACATCGAAACGGCGTATACACTCGACGACATTCCTTGGACCACTATTCTGACATATCGCTACTCGCGTTTTTCTGGTAATGAACTTGATACCTTATCGAATGAAGAATATCGTTCATTGTACTACGGGTTCTATGCCCGCGAGTGGGACACTTTTTACCAGGGCGAAATTGCTGGTGAATATCATTTATTCAACAGCAATCAAATTACTCAGTTTTTGAAGTTTAGAACTTTTCCGACCGAACAATATGCCTTAACTTTTTATTATTTCCAGCACGATCTTGAAGAACGGAACTATTTCGGTACACCTGTCACAAGTAGTGATTGGGCTGACGAGATCAACGCCGGGGTGGAATACTTCGGTGGAAGAAACGACAACATTTATATCTACGCCGGGATCGCCTGGTCGACTCCCAATCAGGCTGCAAACGAAATTTTTGGGAACAAAGATTTCGCTGTCATTCAAACTTGGATGTCGTTTAAATTTTAGCGCCTGTGCAAAAAGATAGCTGCCCCTAACTACACAAAAAGTATGGAATTGACCTAGACCACATCATAATTCAAACCATGGACTGCTCAGGAAATACTCTTGTTTAAAAGGCCTTTGGCTCACAATTTTCCACGTTCGTAGTATACGCCGCAGTCACTCGATCATAGTGATTTAACCTCCGCATTAATTAACCTAACGCAAGTATCTCACCTAGCATCCGTACGAACTTCTCGCGATCGGCACTGAGCGCAACATAAGCATTAGGAGGGTTTTTCGCCCAGTCTCCAGGGCGGAGATCTGCTACCGTCTGACCATCATCCTTACCGCCCGGGTTGACAATCACGTCGAGCGGCGTGTGCTGCACGTCCTGAAGTACGCTCGGATCAAGAACGGCGCAGATGACTAACGCATCGTGGATCGGTCCAGCCTGCTGCTTGGCTCCGAGTTCGGTACCTCGAGCAATACGGCGCATAGCAAGCCTACCGGCGCCTTCACCG
>DPMX01000129.1:13366-17311 GCA_003540955.1 Gammaproteobacteria bacterium | reverse complement strand
AGTGCACCGGCTCGCAGCAACAACGCAAGCGTCCTCGCTTCTTCGGTCGAGTCAAGGCCTGTTATTTGAAAACGCTTGGATAACTCGTCTCGGATCGTCGCCACGCTGATGACCTCAGCGACCGGACGCCCTTGCTGTTGTTCAATATAAACCACTGCCATCAAACGACCTATCTGTTCGCGGGTCGCGCGACTGAAGATCTTGGCACCTTTCCCATCAAGGGTAATAAAAACGGCTGGAGAACCCGTGTTCTGCTCGATGCCCGACGCGGCATCTATTATGTAGTCGCCCGTAAGCATAACTCGTTTTTTCAACAGCACCGGATTGCCAGAGCGCTCGTAGTACAACTTCGACGCTACCGGTATGCGACCTTCGAGTGCCGCTTCGAGATCACCTTCCGGATCGACCAGACGAAATTCCAGAGTTGCAGTAGCGCCGAGCAATTTTTTCGCCTCTGCCGGGTCCTCTATCCCGGGAAGTTGCACGACGATACGGGAATCACCCTGTTGTTGAATTACAGGTTCAGCCACCCCAAGTTCATTAACCCTGTTACGCAGTGTCGTTAGATTTTGC
Source organism: Gammaproteobacteria bacterium (assembly GCA_003540955.1). Lineage (GTDB taxonomy): Bacteria > Pseudomonadota > Gammaproteobacteria > UBA11873. The sequence continues at coordinate 16,738 of DPMX01000129.1, read as the reverse complement.
TTGAGCGCGGTCTTGCGCGCCTCTGAGAGAAATTCCGGCGTCGGAACAAGGTGTAGGATTTGGTCTGTAGAGTTGCTCCTATCACTCACTATTAGATCCGGGAAATCATTCGAAAGAACATCCTCTGCCGCACTTTTCACCTCGGGATTTAGAAAACTAGCCAGTATTCCCCCCGCTGGATCACGAGAAATAGTGCGGTAGCGGACCCTTTCTTCTCGTAATGTCGACCTTAGCTCAGACATGAATCGCTCGTCACTTTGCGCAGCAACTGCGTCAACGTCTACCTGCATTAAAAAATGCACCCCCCCTCGCAAATCCAGTCCCATGTACATCGGCTTTCCACCCAAGGCCAGCAACCAATTTGGGGTTCGAGGCGCAAGATTCAGTGCCACAATGTACTCCTGCTGCTTAAACGTGCTGTTGAACACAGCGATCGCTTTGGTTCTGGTAGCAACATCTTTAAACCGCAGAAGTAAATGGTTGGGTGTTAACCGGATACCGATCGGCAGAACCCCAGCATCGGTAAGCTTATTTTCAACTAGCGATTTTAAACTCTCATCAACGGGTGCCGAGCGCCTCGCAGAGACCTGCAACGCCGGATCCGTACCGTAGAGGTTTGGCGCTGCATAAAGCGCACCCAATCCAACGATTATCAGGACCATCAGGTAGCGCCACATGGGGTAGTGATTCATAAAAGGTTTTCCGCAAAAGCTCTAACTGGTCTTAGATCCTGGCTATGATTCCTTAATCGTCCCCTTGGGCATAATTGTGGCAATCGCCTGGCGCTGAACCTTAACTTCCATGTTATTCGCAACTTCCATGGTCACGAAACTGTCCCCAACTTCGGTAATGCGGCCAAGAATTCCGCCATTAGTTACGGCCTCGTCACCCTTAGCCAAGGCATCAACCATCTTCGTATGCTCTTTTTGACGCTTCATCTGCGGGCGAATCATCAGAAACCAAAGGACAACTATTGGAATCAACATAATAAGGAAACCCGACATACCCGGCTCCTGCGCTGCTGGTGCGCCTTGTGCAAAAGCGTCTACAATAACCAAACTCATTCGTTAATCTCTAGGAAGTGCGTCCACAAAGGTCCTCCTTGCGTATTATGACACAGCCGCGCTTGGGGCGCGCACCATAAGGGCTTAGTTCCGTTCCCGGGCAGCATAGAATTCACGGCAGAATTCACGATACCGGCCTTGGATAATGGCTTGCCGCGCGGATTGCATTAAGCCTAGATAATAAGCGAGGTTGTGCAGCGTATTAAGACGGGCTCCCAACATCTCGTTCGTTTTGTCGAGATGATGTAAGTAGGCACGCGAATAATTCTGGCAGGTATAACAACGGCACTGTGGGTCTAGCGGTGCAACAGAATCTCGATGGTTACTATTTCTGATTTTAACCACGCCAGCGGAAGTATATAGATACCCGTTGCGGGCGTTACGCGTCGGCAATACACAATCAAACATGTCAACCCCACACCCAATCGCTTCGATCAAGTCCTCAGGAGTGCCGACGCCCATAAGGTAGCGCGGCTTCTCAGGCGGTAATTGCGCGGCGATGTCGTGCGCCACCCGATACATCTCGCCTTTCGGCTCACCCACTGACAGTCCACCGATGGCATATCCATCGAACCCCAGCTCGAGCAAACCTTCGAGCGATGCCCGGCGCAAATCGCTATACATGCCACCTTGAATTATCCCGAATTGTGCCGCTGTGCTGCCAACGTGCGCGGCTTTGCTCCTCTGAGCCCAGCGCAACGACAACTCCATCGACGATCGTGTGGCCGCTACTGTCGCCGGGTAGGGAGTACACTCGTCAAACACCATCACGATATCGGCCCCAAGCAACGCTTGGACTTCCATGGAGATCTCTGGCGACAAAAATATGGTGTCACCGTTCAGTGGTGAACGAAATGTCACTCCTTCCTCGGAGATCGCCCTCCGATCCCCTAGACTAAACACTTGAAATCCACCGGAATCGGTCAAAATGGGCCCCTTCCAATTCATAAACCGATGTAAACCGCCGTGGCGCTTCAATACTCCTGTCCCCGGTCGCGACATAAGATGGTAGGTATTACCGAGGACAACCTGCGCACCTAAGCTACAAAGTTCATCTGGAGACATCGCTTTAACGGTGCCGTTAGTACCGACGGGCATAAATACAGGAGTGGAGACGGTGCCACGCTCAAGTTTAAGTAGAGCTGCGCGGGCCGTTCCATCCTGGTATTGGAGTTCAAATTGCATTCCGTGCTCTTCCCATACCTAAGTTAGCGCAAATCACGGCACGACCAACCACTCTAAGCATTTCAATTCCAATCGGGACGAGTTATCCACATAGCGTCGCCGTAACTGAAGAAACGGTATCCGGTTTGGATCGCATGTTCGTAAGCTCGCATAATATTCCCTATTCCTGCAAAAGCCGAAACCAACATCAACAATGTAGACTCTGGCAAATGAAAATTTGTCAACATCGCATCCACTAATTGAAAACGATACCCCGGGTAGATAAATATGTCGGTATCACCTCGAAAGGGTCGCAAATGCCCCTCTACCACGGCGGATTCTAACGCACGTACGCTTGTTGTACCGATTGCAACGACACGTTTGTTCGCATCTCGCGCACGCGCGACTTGGAGGCAAAGATTTTCACTAATCTCGAAACGCTCGGAATGCATTTTATGTGCTTCAACACTCGCAGTGCGGACCGGTTGAAAGGTCCCGGCACCAACATGCAGTGTAACGAAACCTAATTCGATTCCGCCTTCGGTCAACTTCGACAATAAACCTTTGTCGAAATGCAAGCCAGCCGTCGGAGCCGCGACTGCCCCCGGGAATTTTCCGTACACAGTTTGATATCGTTCCCTGTCGAGGACATTCTCAACACGATCAATATAGGGAGGTAACGGTACGTGACCCGCAGATTCCAATATTTCGTGTACGCTGCACCGAGATTCGTTCTGTAACCGAAAAAACATACCGTCTCGAGCGTGAACAGTGAAGTCGAATTCATCACCGATTTTAATGACCGAATTGATCTTAGGCGCTTTGCTTGACTTGATTAGAGCAACCAACTCTCGCTCGTTCTCAACCCGTTCGACCAATACTTCGACGCGCCCACCTGATTGCTTAGTGCCGAAAAGGCGAGCCGCAACAACGCGGGTATCATTGAACACCAACAAATCACCCGGGTTAAGCAACTCCAAGATATCCGGGATCAGCTTGTCCGTTACCGCGCCAGTCGACCCATCAAGAGTAAGCAACCGTGAATCAGTTCGACACTCTAGCGGATGTTGAGCAATCAGCTCTCGGGGCAACTCGTAATGGAACAGATCGGTGCGCACGAAAACATAGTAACAAAACAAAAGGC
>DPMX01000129.1:12904-13085 GCA_003540955.1 Gammaproteobacteria bacterium | reverse complement strand
GTACGCACCAAATCATAGTAACAAAAGAAAAGGCGACAGCCAGCTATCTATCAACCGGAACAGATGTCAAAGGCCTGGTAGTTTTTCGATCTCCTGTTATCTATACTTGCCGCGAACCTATTGGCTTCACACAGGTGCTAAGGATAAATCAAACTGCTGCCGGGGTGGCGGAACTGGTAGA
>DPMX01000129.1:10601-12573 GCA_003540955.1 Gammaproteobacteria bacterium | reverse complement strand
GACGCGCCAGACTCAAAATCTGGTATGGGTAACCATGTGCGAGTTCGATTCTCGCTCCCGGCACCACTCCATTAATGCGATCTCCAAATTTGGAGATCACGAAGATTCATTCCCTATAGCAACGCTCTAGGCAATGCGGTCACGAGGTTTGGAAACAACGCGAAGAAAATTACCGCAAGAATGAAAAGACCGACGAAGGGCCAGGCAGCTTCATACATGTCAGTGATCGACATATCCCGGACCACACCCTTTAGCGCAAAAATCGTATATCCGAATGGCGGCGTCATACCACCGACAGTGATATTGATCAAAAACAATAACCAGAACCAAATTGGATCGAATCCGAGCTGCGCCACAATTGGGCCATAAATCGGAATAATGACCATCATTAAAGCGATCTGATCGACAAACATACAGAGTATAAATGGCAACCCCAGCATTACGATCAACATGATGCCCGGAGTTAAATCGAGGCTGGCAATACTCTCGGTGATCGCCCCAGTTGCGCCGGTGAACGCCAATAACTGGCCGAAAATTTTCGATGTAACCATAATAATCAATATCATCGCCGCAGTGTAGGCGGCCGACCGAAAAGAATCGCGCACCATCTTAAAGCTCAACCCTCCATATATGGCGACCGTGATAATTGCACCGAGCACGCCTGTCGCCGCCGCTTCTGATGGTGTCGCGATGCCTAAAAGAATCAATCCCATGATCGAAAGAATCACGAAGCTCACCGGTAATAGTTGGCCGAGCGCGCGAAAGACGCTCGTTTTAGGCGTTATTCTTATACCTTCCGAGTCTTCGGAAGGAGCGAGGCTGGGATCTCGCTTTACCCGAAACATAATGTAACCCAAGAACAAGCCTGCCAGCAGTAGTCCCGGAAGGATGCCGGCGACCATCAGCCCGGCGATCGACACACCCGCCATCGTGCCGATAATAATGACGAGCACGCTGGGTGGGATAATTGGCGCAAGACAGGCCCCAGCCATAATCGTACCGGCTGACAAGCGCGCATCATAATTCCGCTCGCGCATCCCGGGGAGCACCGAGCGACCTAGCATCGCCGCAACCCCCATAGCTGTCCCAGACAAAGCGCCGAAGATTGTCGCAAGCGCGATAGTCAACACATATTGCCGCCCACGCAAATGTCCGATCAAAGTGTCAACCGAAGCAAACATTTTCTCAATAGCGCCCCCACGCGACAAGATCTCTCCGACCAGCAAAAATAGGGGGATTGTCACCAGCGCTGCCGTTGTGCCCGTGCTAAACATGCTGTTAGCGAACATGCCGAAACCTGCGCTACCAGTAATTAATGCGATGCCGAGTAAATCACACAGCAAAAACGCGATGACCACCGGCACCCCCAACGCGAAAAGACATAGAAGCAACACGATAGCTCCAATGACAAGCGTGATACCACTCACGTAAAGCCGCCTGTCTTACTATCAACTGAGCCAGCAGGAGAGAGAAATATTATTAGAAAATGGACTCCAGAAAGACCGAAACCATAGGTAACAGTCCACGATAAAACCCATTTAGGGATTGGATAGACGGAAACCGTAGTGATTTCAAAGAAAAACTGACGCACGTTTTCAAGGCCGCTGATCCAAGCCGCAACAAAACACGCGAGGGCACTGACCAAGGCTAGCACCGTCCATAATCGATCTCTCCTACGTTCGCAAAGGCGGTCTTCAAGTACGGTTACACGAACGTGTCCACCGCTTCGCGCTACTTCTGGGATCATCAGAAAAATAGAAAGGAACAAAAGAAAGGCAACAAGATCACTGGCCCAGAGTGTCGGATGACTGAAGAAATAACGCGACACAACTTCGTAACAATAGGCAGCCACTATGATGCACAATGCGCCGCTCGCGACGGCGGTACCAAAAGTTGTCAACGCATAGGCAACGCGCCGAAATAATTCTAGTGCCTTCGCCATGCGACGCTGTGTGCTGTTAAGGTCATTTGC
>DPMX01000129.1:9472-10301 GCA_003540955.1 Gammaproteobacteria bacterium | reverse complement strand
CTGTGTGCTGTTAAGGTCATTTGGTCATACCAGCCGAGACTGCCATTTTGTATAACCGTTCCGTCATCAACGGACTTCTCGCCATAGCCATCGACCAACTGCCTTGGGACCAATACCGTGCCAACCGCGCCAAAGGCTCTCCGCAAAGCCTAGTTGATTTCAGACCAAACTTCTTAAATGCGTCTTCCTCTATTGTTACGAGCTCGTGGAAACGTTTTTGCACATCGCGTTCGAGAATTTCACCCTCTTTAAGCAACAATTGCTGTTTCGCCGAACTCAAGTCTTCAAAACGCCGCCGGTTTATAAAAAGCTGATGTGTGGTCGCCCCAAAAGTTGGACGCAAATAGTACGCAGTCACCTCGTACCACCGAAATGGTAGGGACCCTGCAGCTGGCCAAGCAGTGCCATCGACAACGTGCTTTTCAAGCGCAGCGTAGACCTCCCCCGCTGGCAACACCACGGGGGTAGCACCTAACGATTGGATCAAACCGAGGTAGGCTGGTGACCCCCTGATTTTTCGACCGGTGAGATCGCAATCTACACCGATTTCCTCTTTAAGCAACATATGATATCCGCGCGCTGAGCTAGGTAACGCCAATAGCTTGAGACCAAGCCCACGATAATGTTCGTCGACGGCCTGCCAAATGCCACTCTTACGCAGTGCTTGCGGATCACTCTCGATTGCATTCAGCGCCATGCCAATTCCGCTCTCGCCAATATGATACGCGCCATGGGTAAATAAGATGTCCACCAGGCCCGCTGAGGTCGGTTGCAGTTGCTCAAACGGCGGGATTGCTCCAGGCCCTGTGATACGGACTGTTATTTCGCC
>DPMX01000129.1:0-9170 GCA_003540955.1 Gammaproteobacteria bacterium | reverse complement strand
GGACTGTTATTTCGCCGTTCGAGCTACGCTTTAGTTGTTCGACAAAACGTCCGGCTATTTCTGCATGGCCAACGTACGCGGACGACCAACTAGATAGCAAATGAAATTCTTCCGCATCGACACTCGCAGCCACGAAAAATATGCTAAGTACGGACCACAACAACTTTTTTATCATTCGAGTCGTCTCTCAAAGATGCGTCAAACCACCATCCACAGTAAGCGATTGACCTGTCAGGAACGCGCTATCGGGACTGGCCAAAAATAGTGCCGTCCCGACTAAATCTTCTGGTGTTTCAGCACGGGAAACACTGCGCATCGCTAACATGGCCTTTCTTTGCTCAGGACTCACAGTAGCGCGTTCGACCTCGGTATCGGTGGCCCCGGGCAGAAGTGAATTGACAGTCACGCCGTCGCCACCGAGCTCGTGTGCAAGGCTCCGTGACATGCCAAGGAGAGCCGACTTCGAGGCGATGTAATGCAGATACCCACTGCGCCCCATCGTCACAGCGGCCGAAGAAATGTTGATTATCCGGCCAAACCTTTGCTTCTTCATCATAGGAGCCACCGCCCGGGTCATCAAAAATACTCCAGTTACATTGACGTGCATGATCTGATTCCATTCGGCAAGCGGGATCTCTGAGAACGAGCGCATCTTGATCGTCGAAAATATACCGGCATTATTGATCAACCCATCAATGCGTCCGAACCGCTCTTGAACCACGGCCGCGAGAGCGAGTGTCGATTGCTCGTCACCAACATCGGTCGCAACAGCAAGCGCCTGGGCACCGGTTTCACGGATCCCTTCAGCTACAGATTCGCCAGCGTCTGCTTTTAACTCAGCAATCACGGGAATAGCGCCGGCGGCGGCGAACGCTTGCGCAAACGCCCGCCCAATGCCCTGGCCCGCCCCAGTGATAATGACAACTCGGTTGCTTAAATCAAATCGTTCGCTCACGATATCGTACCCCACCATCAATGCAGAATTGAATCTCCGCAAGGGCTGTATATATATGCATTCTAAATAACACTATTTTTCTTGCGCTAGCCGATTTATAGCGCGTTAAATGCAGCTGTGCTAAGTATTACGTCGCTGCAAGTTATCCCTTACCTTGTTCAGTATCTCACGCAGGTGCCTAATTTCACCTGCATTTAAACCGGCGAGAGCCACCTCATTGACCTCCATGACATAAGGCATAAGTTTGCGTCGTAACGACCACCCTTCAGGTGTGAGAAAAATATGCACTTTACGCTTGTCACTGTGTGACGGTCGCCGCTCGATCAAGCCCTTGGCTTGCATCTTCCGAAGTTGCTGCAAGGCCGTCGGCTCAGTTACTCCGATCAAACGGCTAAGCTCGCGCTGAGTAAGCCCGTCCTCCTCCCACAAGGCGCGAAGGAAATACCACATCCCAACATTTACTCGATGTTCCAACAAGTGAGCCTGTAGATCATCAGTAAATGCCCTATGGGTAAAGCGGACCAACGCCCCGATGCTTGCCTTAAGTGGGAAATTGATTGTATTGGGCTGATCCCTTTCCACTACCTCATCAGAGTTACCCATTACTAGACCGGAAACACGATCGAGTTCGGCACCAGCACCGAGTCGAACACGCACAGCTTCTCCTTGAATTGCCAACCGAATGCGTCTGATCGGACGAGGCGATCGAGGTAGCGTCCCACCATTAAAATACGCGGTAGCTCATCTGGCAGCGTCTCAATAACAGAGAAGTTAGCTCGCGCAACAACATCCCTGTCGGCTGAGTCTTCGATTCGAATATCGGTCGTATGATGGCGTAAATAGCGTGGCTCATACATCATGGTTTCGTTCACTGCTGTGACCCGGTCCTCAATCATCGCGCGACTTTCGCAACGCATGATAGCCACACGGAGACCACGATCGTAGTTATCACGCGGAATGATTTGGTACATGCACTGTTCGGTAAAAAACTTGGGCCAGCATTCAAGCGGGCCGTCGTCAAGCACTTCGGTATAACGCGCATAGAAGTCGTACAGCTCGTAGAATAGTCGCACCGTTGACGCTACCATCGAATTACAGGTCCATCACCGCGCGATAATGTTTATAAAACGCGCGGATCGCCGTTTCCGTAACCATGTGCTCGGTATCTTCCGTGTCGCGACCGCCCATCTCGAATAGCGCGTAACCATCGATATCACTATTAATACCGTCTTGCGCCAGCTTAATCACCTCGCTGTCATCACATGAAACAAGGCCAGAGGCGCTCATAAGATTTGCCTGGCGCAGGCGTCGAATCGTCATCGCTTCGTCGTCATCGGCATAACCAAAGAATGTCCAGGCGAGAATAAACGAAGATGGATCGCGTGGTTGTACCTGACGCATCGCGATCGTATTCGATTGCTGTTGGACAATGAGGTTCGGCCACAAAGTCTGCATAACGACCGTCGCCGAATCCTTAAATTCTTTTACCGGATCAAGTAAGCGCGGGTCTTTGAGCTTAAAGTCTTCCCGCAGATTCTCAATGTCCTGAGTCGCGTCAGTCGCTTTCTGCTCGCCTTTGCGCGATATCAACAAACCATGGCCACCGGTTCTATCCATCTTCACTTGTGATTGTTGATCGGCGCGAAACAATCCGAAGGTAACTAAAAAAACGTGTAATAATGATGCGTGATAAGGGTCCTTAATGTTCTCAAACATCAACTTCCAGTTACCACGGATGAGTTGGCGCGAATGGCCTAGCAAACGTAGTTCTCGGCCATCGCAAACCCGTTCAAAATAGTAGCGATTGGATTCGCCCAGATAGGTCGTGAACTCGGTCATATTGAGGTCAAACGACGCAAATAAGACACCGTTGTGAGCGATCACCTTGAGTTGCTGCAAACCATTCGCGCCAAGATCGAAATCCTCCGGCATACCACCTTGGCCATTAACGCCCCGCATGAACGGAACGCCTTTCAGGTCGCCATTAAGATCGTAGGTCCATTGATGATAGGGGCATGTGAAACGCTTAGTTTGACCCGAGCGATGACGACAGAATTTAATTCCACGATGTGCGCAACGGTTTACGAATCCCCGTAGTTCACCATCCCCGTTGCGGCAGATAATCACCGGACGGTCGCCAATATTTGTCGTTATGAAACTACCAGGCTCCAGCAATTCAGCAGACAAACCAACATAGGCCCAACTTGACCCGCAAAATATTCGCTCCATCTCCAGATCAAAAATGTCCTGATCTGTATAAATCCAATATGGGATTCGCGTACTCCCTGGGTCCGGCCAAGTACGTGGCACTGATGTTGCTCGCTTTTTCATGCGCAAAATCGTTTCAATTTAGAGATCCACATTAAGCCGAGCATATGTTATTTTACTTAGGAAGCAAAGTATTTTTGTGCCGACACGCGCAATTTTGACACGGAGACTTAGGCCAATGGCAGAGACGACAGCGCTCGTTATCGATCAAAGCGGTGCCGGGGAAGTAAAGGCGTCCCCCGCATCGGTAAATCCAGCCAAAGACTGGCCCCCAGTGTTGATCACGAAAGAGACGATAGATCTTGAGATCGAACGGCTAGCGGATATCCCACAGCCCGCAAACGGCAGACGTCAAGTCCAGTTTGTCCATCCCAGCGCAAATGAGAATACTCCAGGACTAAATCCCGGTGTTCGCCTTACCATGGAAGTGTTATTACCGGGCGAAGAGACGACGCCCATCCGTCACAACTCAACCCAGGTAAATTTCTGTATCCGAGGCAGGGGCACAACCATCGTCTCTGGTAAAAAGATCCACTTCAACCAATACGACGTGTGGAATCACCCGTCCTTTATCCCGTACCGACATATCAACGATACTGCAGAACTACATGTGCGCTTCACCTACTCTAATGCGCCGTTGCTCGAGATGTTAAAAGTCCATTTGGTGGAAGAAAACCCGCCGCTTAGTGCGAATGTCACTGTAGTAGATGCCCAAGAATCGGCATCGAACCGCGGTAATAGCCCGTACGGAACCTTCCCTATAGACGACGACACCCTCTTGATGCCATACGAAACGCTGATCTCTCCTCCGACCGTGGTATCGAAAGCCCTCCATTGGCCATGGACTATAGTGCAAAACAACCTCGACAAATTGGCGGCCCTCGGTGAGCAATACATCGGACGACGCCTTTACTTAATGTATAACCCGATGACGGGGCGTTCGAATGGTACGACCCCAAGTTTTTTCGCTACAATGACCATTCGACCGCCCAAAATTATTGACCGTCCACACCGCCATGTCTCTTCCGCGATCAATTATTATTTTCGTGGATCTGGTTATAGCATCGTAGAAGGCAAACGCTATGAGTGGCGTGCTGGCGATTTGATGGTATCTGCCCCTGGATGGGCAGTACACAACCACGCGTCCTACGATGAACCGGTATACGAGTTGACAGTGCAAGATCAACCGCTTCACATCATGATGGAGTCTTTGTTGTGGCAGGAAAGTTTAAAAGAGCCGGCTGCAATTCTAGGGTCCTCGATTGGCTTCGCTACAAACCGCCAAGCAGGTTAGGGCTTGCGGCCTGACTAGTTCATGTCACGAAGGTCACAATACAACTGATACGACTTTTCCTTACAACTTGAACATTCGCCCTTTTAAATCATCATAAAATCGTTGGGATCAATTGTTCCACTCGTTGAGTCGCCAATTCACACAATGGTACTTGGTTCAATAATTTAAGTTTCGCCCAGAAAGATTGCTCGCGCCCTTCGATCATTGCCAATACCATTTCGTTTAAGGGCTTACACCGGGCCGCCATGTCTTCTTCAGACCGGATTAACGCAGGCGTGAACGGAATATCCGCGTCACTCATACTGAATACCGTAATTAACTCGCTTACCACTCGATTGTGATGACGGAAGGTCGCCTCGGCGTATTCGGCAAAGTCCTCGCGGGTCATACGAACCCGTTTCCCCTCGGCGTTGGTTACACTAACCTTGGAACATGCACAAAGCATAAGGGAAACCGCTAGCACTAGGTTGGTCAGCGCTCGTCGTCGCCGCTGCCCGATACGACGCGCGTGATTTTGGTATTCTGTGGTTGCTGATCTGACCCCAGACATCATGTCGCTGTCGTTGAGAACACACGCGCCACAATTTGCTCCGCTGCCGTACGTTTCGAAAGTAGATCCCTTGCCGCGTTCATCTGACCTTGTGCACGAACGAAATTGTGTGAGGAACAAGAGGAAAACTGACTGGCGTCCCACCCAAAATAGCACTCAAGCAAAGCATCCGCGCAAAATCTTGCGGCCAATTCAGTATAGATTGTGAGAACCGCCGGAACGATACCGTCAATCTCTTCAGGGCTAATGAAGCGATGGCCGATTGTAGCGTAACCATAAACGGCTTGTTCAAAAATTTCGAGAGAAAAGGTGGTATCTTTTGTATCTTCGCCATAAGGGTTACACCATGATCGAAATGCATCACCCAGTTCCCACACCAAATCCATCAAGCCGACCGTATCTAGATCAACGAGACAGACAGCCCCGCCACCAGGATCGAATAGAACGTTCGAGAGCTTGGGGTCGCCATGGACCATCCGTGGCGGATTGGCGATACCTTTCGGTAGCGTTCTAGCAAAGCTAAAAATCTCATCCGCGAACCTCGCAACCTTCGCATGGTCTTCATGGTGAGTATTGTTTTTTAATGCTGTTTGCAAAATTTCCAGATAGCGAGAAATATCGTGCGTAGTAGAAACCGGCAAGCAAATCAGATCTTCCCAATCCACACCCGCGGTGTGGAACCGCGCCAACATTTGGCCTGCCTCACGGGCATACTCAACGTTCGGTAGGATGTCGAAACAGTCACCAGGGACATAAGTTAGCACCCGCCAACTCTTCTCACCCACGCGGACAGAGTACTCACCAGCTGCTGTCTGGACCAAAGCCGGCGAGCACAGGCCTTGTTGTTGCAAGCGCTGCGTCACAGCCTGGATGTGCCGCGTAACGTCAGGGCCGATCATTGCGTGCAGTTGTTGTAATACGTAACGCTTTGAGGATTTCGTCTCAATAATCCACGTTTGATTAATGAGCCCACTCGTCGCTCGCTCGAAGGTCTGAAGTTCAAAACCATACGCCTCTAATACTCGAGCTGGGATTACATCTCTATCGGCGCGCATCAAAGGTTCTCCGATCGTCCCGCAAGTGCGCATTTCTTACGCATGGAGATTGCACTTGCTGACCTAGGATTGAGTCCAGTTGTAAGACTATCTGTGCGTTAAAAACGCTTTTCGCTTTTGGGCCTAAATATGAAATTATTGCGCGAAGAGAGTCCCATATCCAATCCAGCTGCCGAATCCACAAAAGCTGTCACTATTCGGAAAGGGCAAGAGAGTCATTTGTCTTCGCAACCTATTCACGGGCAAGCACTTTTTCACATAGCTAGACAGATGTAACCAATTAGTTTTTTTATCCGATTTCATGTTTTTTGCTTCCGCTTAAATGAACTCCCGCCTTTCATTCACTCCCTCCCCGTCTTCTCAAAACTTCACTTGTCTTAAGTTCAACCGATCGACCTCGCCTTCGTTACTCGCATTTGTAACAACAGCCGTGCAACCCGGGTGAGGATGCAGATACTTTTGCGCGATTATATTGATCTCCTCGAAGGTCATCGTTAACACTGCCTCCCGGTACCGCAACCGAAATTCTTGAGTGCGACCGTCTGCGTTGTCATAGAACGCGTTAATCGCAGTATCAGCAGGGGTCCTCGCAACATCTAGGTGTCGAATCACGCCAAGAATAGATTCTTCTAAACGTCTCGAATCATTTGACGTACCTAACCAATCCAACGAGCGATCGAAATCACTGAGAGTATCTGCCAAGCGAGGATCTCGATAGGAGAAAAATCGAAAAGTAGCACTATCCGGATCATACTGGGCACCCGCGCCATAGGCTCCCCCTTTCTCACGTATTACCGGGTGCAGAAAACCATCCTGCAAAAATTTCGCCAATACCGATAAACCTGCAGCGTCACGATGGCCTTCAGCTACTGCCGGGTACGCCTTGGCACAGAAATTTACCTGAGTGTTAGTTACCCAGGCACAGTCAATATCAGGTTCTGGCTGACGCACTCGAAACGGCTGAGACCTACAATTGCGGCTCATCATCCGCGCGCTAGTTTGCAAACTTTTTACAGCCTTATTTGCAGCCCCTTCTTCGGCAACGACTAGTACGCTCCAAGGCGCACTCAACAACTTATTTCTGATCCGATCACACCCTCGAGCTAATGTTTTAATGGCAGAAGGGCTATCCCGACAAGACCGGGCGAGGTCTTGGACATATCTGATATATGAAGGCCCTTCCCACAGATCGTCAAGGCGAGCTCCCGGCGACAGCACTCTGGCTGCACCCTGCATTGCTATATAATGACCCCGATCGGGTATCGAGGATTCCGCATCGACTCGAACGTGTGCGAGGATATTTTCAAGTCTGTCAGATTCATCGAATCGAACGTTTTTTATCACGTCGAATAGGTTCTGGGCCATATCGTCCCGCTTGCGCTCTAGACCCTTAACAGTGATCACTAAACGACCGTTCAGTAAATCAATCTTGTCGACACTCGTACTGGCAACGGCATAAGCACCAATATTTCCTACCAAAGCCCGTCGCGCCTGGGTACGAAAATAATCTTCAGAGCCAGACCCTAACTCAGTCAGATATTCACAAAACAACGGCAGTTGCGCTAACTCAAGGTCGTCAAGGGCTGGAAGTTCAACGACAAGCTGTAGATACAACAATCCATTAGTTGCTACACAATATTGGTACGCTATGGAATCTGCGATTTCTACTTGAGTTGCATTTACCTCGGGCAAATATCGTGGCACATCCGTCAAATTGACCTTAGGCAAAAGATCCGCATCTTGTGACTCGTCCTGGCGTTTTTCAAGTGCCGCAGACGCAGCTCGGATTGCACGACGCTGGTCCTCGCTCATTTGAGTTAACCGTTCTGCCAGAACGGTTCGCTCCATATCGTTGTCACGTTCAAATTTGTGCTCGTCCGGTCGCAATGTCACGCGAACCCGGTGTGGATTATTTAGTAGTAAATCAGAAATACATCCGCCTATGTAGGAGGGTTCTTCAATACGGCGACGTAAACGTTCAAGCGCGCATTCGATGTCTATAAAGGCCACGGGGTCTCCATCATAAAGTGACCCGGGTAACGCTCTCCCCATAAGTTGTAAGCCGTAAGGATAGCCGCCTCCCCCGAAATCACGTTGTGCTATTTCCATACTGTCAAGTACTCCAACCAAGATCTGGTGGTCGAAAACCTGACTAGACAGTTCATACAAAAGCTCGAGAATTTCCTCCTGCAGTTGGCCGATATGTTGCACGTCAGTTCCTTCCACGCCGCAACAAAACACAAGCTCTTGACCCGAATCGTCCACACCACAAAGCTCCGATGGTGCGTCCGCGAGGTCTGTCGTCTCCAAGTAGTGGCGCAGTGGTGAGGCACCATGATCGAGCAACAACGTATTAATTAAATGTGCTTCGAGGAACGTATCGACGTCGGCAGACCTGCCTAACAACCACGCCCATGCCACGTGCGTCCCACGCTCCAGCGCCGATGAATCTCTCACCGCATAGCTATCTTCAACTACTATTGGCGACGTGAAACGTGGCTGTAACGCACAATGCGACTGTTTGGGCCTACGGGTAAACTCACACAACGCTAACGATTCGAATTGTTCGTGGTGCTCATCGACCACGAAATTACCGTATGTCATGAATATTGCGTGGCTTGGATGATAATGCTTAGCGTGAAAGTCCCTGAGTTGTTGAAGACTCAAATCCGGAATACTCTCGGGCGCTCCGCCACTATTGAAGTGATAGACAGTATTTGGAAAAATTGCACTTTGCATTCGTTGCCAGACTTGCATCGATGGCGCGCTCATAGCGCCTTTCATTTCATTATATACAACGCCCTTGAAGATCAACTCAGACTCACTATCGGGTGAGACAAAATCGAGTCGCCACCCCTCTTGCGAGAAATCACGCGGATCGAGAATAGGGAAAAACACTGCATCGAGATACACGGCCAAAAGATTGCTAAAATCCTTTCGATTTTGGGTAGCGAAGGGATAGGCCGTATTGTCGCCACTGGTAAACGCATTCATGAATGTATTAAGAGATCGACGCAGCATCATAAAGAACGGATCGCGAACTGGGTA
>DPMX01000043.1:2745-3077 GCA_003540955.1 Gammaproteobacteria bacterium | reverse complement strand
GCCGCAACGTTATGAAGATGTTGTACGTGCGGTGCATCAGTACCTCCCCATAGCTCCGCTTCACGACCCATTTTTTGACATCTTGCCGCCACAGGGAATTAAGCTTACGCCGCGGCACTACGCTTACTTAAAGATTTCTGAGGGCTGTAATCATAAATGTAGCTTCTGCATTATCCCAACGATGCGCGGTCGACTTGTGAGTAGACCGATCGGAGAGGTGATAGATGAGGCCGCGCGATTAGTCGAGAGCGGGGTACGCGAGTTGCTTGTCATTTCCCAAGACACGAGCGCTTACGGCAGCGATATTAAATATCGAACCGGCTTTTGGCGGG
>DPMX01000043.1:0-2432 GCA_003540955.1 Gammaproteobacteria bacterium | reverse complement strand
GGGGCAAGCCGATCAAGACGAACATACTCGAGTTGTGCCGGGCGCTGGGAACTTTAGGAGTCTGGGTTCGATTGCATTATGTTTACCCATACCCGCACGTTGATAATATCGTTAGACTGATGGCCGAAGGGTCGGTCTTGCCTTATCTCGATATCCCCTTTCAACATGGATCTCCACGCATTTTAAAATTGATGCGGCGACCTGCACATGCGGAGAACGTTCTTGAGCGGATCGTGCGCTGGCGTCGTGAATGCCCGGAGATTACGTTGCGTAGTACTTTTATCGTCGGGTTCCCTGGAGAAACCGACGAGGATTTCGGTTTATTGCTCGAGTTCATTGAGAATGCCAACTTGGATCGAGTTGGTTGTTTCCAGTATTCGGCAGTTGCAGGTGCGACGGCAAACGATTTTTCAGATTCCGTTTCAGAGGGAGAGAAGCAAGCACGTTGGGACGAATTTATGCGGGTCCAACAATCGATAAGCCAACGTCGTTTGGCGAGGAAGGTTGGGCGCAAAATAGACGTCATCGTCGATACTGTAAACGACGGTCATGCTGTCGGACGCAGTGTTGGCGATTCTCCCGAGATCGATGGGTGTGTGCACATATATGGGAGCGGATCCTCTGATCTTATGCCGGGTGAAATCTACTCGGTAGAAATTGAACGGTCTACCGAATATGACCTCTTCGCATCAATTGGTCCGGAGGTCGGCCCCAGTTAACTCTAAGTTCAACTTTGGCGTTGCCGCCACGTACAATGGATTATGCGGGAGCGGGCACATCGCTTAGACTGTCAGTTGATAAACAATACTTCGGTCACTCGAACATAGCTATTTTCACTAAAAACGACATTTAAAACAATAGGTTTGGTTATGAATTTAATGTCAGATATAGTTAATACCGAGGTTGGGTCGCTATCGTTAGTCTGCAGCGAGAAACATCTTATAGCGGTTGAGTTCGAAGATATGGAGTCGCGTTTGTCTGCACATTTGAAGGCAAGATGTGGCGAATACCGTTTGTGTTCGTCGAAAAACCCTCTTGGAGTTAGCTCGCAATTAGAAGCCTATTTTGCCGGTGACCTTTCGGCGATAGACACTGTATCGGTGGATCCTTTCGGGACGGATTTTCAACACATGGTGTGGAGGGCCCTACGTGAGATTCCAGTTGGTGAAACTGTTTCTTATGGCCAGTTAGCGGCACGGCTTGGTAAGCCGACTGCAAGTCGCGCCGTCGGTCTAGCGAATTCAAAGAATCCGATCGGCATTGTAATACCCTGTCACCGGGTCGTCGGTGCAAACGGTGATTTGACCGGGTACGCTGGCGGACTTGAACGAAAGCGATGGTTACTTGGCCATGAGCAAGTTAGCGGACAGTTGAGTCTGCCGTGCTAGTGCCTCCTCTCCCTGTAAAAGGGTCGCGGCAACAGTTCCCACGTGGTACAATAGCGATGTAGAGCATATCGGACAAAGATTCGCTAAGTGTTTAATTTTACTCAGCGAAACGGCCTGATCTTAATATCATTGAGAGCATCTTAGTGATGCGAGCCGCAGATTACTGGTTGAATCGAGATCGACTCTAAGGTCGTGTCCGGCGACCTTTTCCGCTAGAGAAGTTCAGTCTAGTCGTCCCGATAACGAGGCAAAAATAACAAAACATATCGCCCAATCGATCACGTAGCTAAAGCAAACCAACCGTAGATTCGCGCGACGCGATATAACGAGAACAATGCGTACGTGCGGTAACCCGAGGAGCAAATACAATGGTTGATTCCACACTAAAGGTAGAGTCTGCAGAGGATTATTACCGTGTCGCGCAGGTGGAGAAGATGCCTTCGCCAGAGGGAAGTAAAGGGAATTGGTTTCAGTATGTGATCGAGGGCGGGTATGCACCTGTTACCGGCGCAAAACCAGGGACACAAAAGCAAGTGTCGGCTTACGCTCGACAGTTGGCGGATGAATTGAACGCTCGCCGGTCCTCTGGTGGTTCCAGTCCGTCCGCGCCCCGAGGGCGAAAAAATTAGCTTGTACTAAAATAGCTCAATGCTTGACGGTTTTCCAAAGTGACTTAACGTTATGGCACTCCGTCCTCTGTTTATGGTTAGTGGCGACGAATTAGGAGGGGCTTTCGATATATTCGAACGGTCCTTAGAGGAGACTTTAGACAGGGTTACTAGGGAGGGGCTGTTAGCAGCCTGAACAGGAGGAAGGCTCTAATCGATGAGGATGGGCGGCCGGACTTACCCAACGATGTTTGTAGATGGTGTTGCGCTCGAATATCGATTAGTGCCGGGCGATCCGTCAAAGCCAACAATCGTGTTGCTCCATGAAGGATTAGGCTGCGTTGCCTTGTGGAAGAATTTTCCTGATCTTCTCGCGGCGATTACCGGATGCGCAGTGTTCGCATATTCGCGTGCAGGTTATGGCGGATCTGATGCC
>DPMX01000319.1 GCA_003540955.1 Gammaproteobacteria bacterium | reverse complement strand
CTTTCGGCTGAAAAATTTTCAAGCAATGCTGGACGCGGTGTCACTGCATTTTTCAGGTTGGTCGGGCGGAACTAAGATTGGTGCCGCACTTGCGGATCTAGTTGACTCGTATGGTTCGATTATTACCGCAAAATCGGTTGTTGTTGTTATGAGTGACGGTTGGGATACGGGTGAGGTTGACATATTGGATCATGCGATGGCAAAAATTTCTAATCGAGCGAAATCCGTGGTCTGGATAAACCCATTGAAAGGTTATGCTGACTACCAACCCCTCGCCTTGGGTATGGCCACGGCACGTCCTTATTGTAATGAGTTTATAAGCGGTCATAGTATTGAGAGCTTGCGCAAATTTACACGCTTGTTTGGCGCATGACGTAGTATTGAAAAAAATAGGGAAGTTCCTGTTCCAGGCTCTAGCGGATGTCGCAGCCGTCAAGCTCTCCGCCCAGTCGCCACTCTTTTAGTATTTCAAAAAACCGCAAGGGACCTGCGCCATAAGCAAACGAAAAAAAACCGTTTGGGTTGCCGGTCTTACCTTCGTTGTTGTAATAGCCTGGCGTACATTCAGCGCGAAATTGTTCTCCCATCTTAGCTTTACTGGTCATTTCAGAAACCCATCCCGCTTCACCCTCTATGGTTGCTTCGACGGTGGTTTTGCCTCGTGCCCTCACCTGGCTGAGTATATATGTAACGTGGCGCGCTTGTTCATTTAATGATTGTGGCACGTTGACCGTAACAGCGCTCTGGGTAAAGCCAAGAAAAAAACAGTTTGGGAAGCCGTGAGTTTGTAACCCATGAAGAGTACGCAATCCTTGTTTCCATTTCTGGCTCAAAACCTGTCCGGATCTACCGACGATATCGAAACCTGCTCGCCGTGTATAGGTGGTGCCGACTTCAAAGCCTGTAGCAAAAATTAAACAATCGACGGGATACTCATTACCATTAACGACAACGCCATTTTCAGTGAGGCGTTCGACACCTCTACCATTCGAATCGACAAGCTCAACGTTCGGTCGATTAAAAGTAGGGAGGTATTCGTCGTGAAAACAAGGCCGTTTGCAAAACTGCCGGTACCATGGCTTTAACTTTTCTGCTACCGCGGGGTCATTCACTATTGATTCAGCCCGGGCTCGTATGGAGTTCATTTTTTTATAGTCGGCGATCTCTAATAGCAGCTCCTTCTCCTTTGCCGTAAGTCTCCGACCGAGTCTACGAGATGCTGTTTTCGCAGCCACACCGGTCAGATTGCGAAAGATGTCTGTCCAACCGTCTGACACCAGGTCTTCTTCCTGATCGCCGCCGCTTACCAGGATATTGAAGTTTGATGTTCGTCTCTCTTGCCAACCGGGCCTAAGAGATTCAGCCCAGGCAGGGTCGGTTTCACAATTATTGCGCACGTCAACCGACGAGGGTGTCCGTTGGAATACATAAAGCTGCTTAGCTGCGGCGCCGAGGTGCGGGATGCATTGAACTGCCGTCGCGCCAGTACCGATGATGCCGACTGCTTTGTCCGTTAACTGGTCGAGATTCCCTTCACTGTTTCCGCCCGTGTAGGCGTAATCCCAACGGCTAGTATGGAAGGTGTGGCCTTTGAACGAATTGATCCCTGTAATGCCAGGTAGCTTTGGGCGGCTTAACGGGCCATTTGCAAGCGTCACATAGCGCGCATGCATGCGGTCACCTCGGTTCGTTTCAATGATCCATTTTTCGACCGATTCGGCCCACTCCATAGCGGTCACGGTGGTTTGTAGAAGCGAATTATTGTACAAGTTGTAGTGTCGAGCGATGTTTTGCGCATATTCCATAATCTCAGGCGCATACGAGTATTTGTGCTTCGGGATATAGTTCAACTCTTCCAGCATGGGCATATAGCAATAGGACTCGACGTCGCACATTGCGCCGGGGTACCGGTTCCAGTACCAAGTACCGCCAAAATCACCGCCTTGTTCAATAACACGGATGTCTTCAAAGCCCGCTTCTCTCAGACGTCCACCCATTATTAGGCCGCCGAAGCCACCGCCGATAATAACGCACTCAACTTCATCGAAAAGTGGCGCTCGTTCAGCTACGTCGACATAGGGGTCGTCAACGTAGTTGGAATAGTCTCCCGTGACCTCAATGTACTGGTCGTTTGCGTCCTCCCGAAGCCGTTTGTCACGTTCGATCAGGTATTTTTCTTTTAGTGCTTTAGGGTTGAAATCATCCTCCCCGATCGTTTCACGGAGGATTTCGGCAATTGCATTCATGAGGGCTCCAGCTTTAAAGTCGATCTCCTATTATACCCGCCGGGAGATTTTGTTGCGTGGCGGTCATCTGGTGCTATCAGGGGTTGTGAAAGGCCCCTGGTTTGGATGCTCATGCGGAGTACAATGTTGTTATTGGAAGGGGAATATTGCTATGAACCAATCTGGAGCTTTGACAGGAGTAACGAAGTACATAGGTGTCCCTCGCAAGCGCAGTGAGGATCCACAGATTTTGATGTTGCAGGCTAAATATGTCGATGACATTAAATTACCCGGCATGCTTGAGGTCGCCTTCTTTCGAAGTAGTCATGCGCACGCGCTGATAAAAAATCTCAAGCTCGACCTTGCCAAGCAGC
>DPMX01000327.1 GCA_003540955.1 Gammaproteobacteria bacterium | reverse complement strand
GTCGCAGGTTCGAATCCTGCCCGGGGCGCCAATTTGAATGACGTAAGCTCGAACTTTAGCGTTATATAACCGTTAGTCGGTTGTCTTTTCCAAGACAACCGGGGGCTCATTTTCTTCATAGTGATAGAGCAAACGGGGGGCTGCATTCTCTTCCCACTCGATAATGATGTAGTTGAGTGAATTTTTCATAAATAGCAATTCACGACTCTCTGCAAATAGCGTTTGTGCTGGGCCGCCGGCGATACTCAGCGTGAAGTTACTGTCGGTTGCATTAATCTCAAGTGGATATTCACCATATATAAGGCCTTTGTAGCTTCCCGCTAGTCTTGTCTCGTCATCGGCAGCCAGCCGCATTGCTTGCCGAACGGGGTACGGGTCGCCTATGTACATTGCGGCGATTTTCTTGGCAACTGTTGTCGGGTCCGCACCCATGGTGGCGCCATTTGTGAGAACCGCTATATACAGGCCGTCATCCGGCAACCATAGTGAGAAACATGTGAAGCCATGTATGCCACCGCCATGTGAGATCATTCTACGTTCCCGTAACGAGCCGACATCTAGCCCGTATCCATATGGAAATGTTTCGCCACTATTAAGATTTGCCGGCGTCGTCATCGATTCATAAGAGCTATCGTGAATAAACTCACCCCCAGTGAGCGCTTTGTTCCAATTCGCAAGGTCTGCCGGGGTCGATAACATAGACCCTGCTGCATGCGGTTGGGTCATACTGATAAAACCGGCATTGACAATAGTGTTTTCGTTGACCAACTCGTAACCTGCAGCACGATTCGGAATCACCTGCCGGCCACCATATAAGGTACTGTCCAGTCCTAGAGGAGCCGTGATGTTGTCGGCGATGAAATCTGCATAGCTTTGACCTGATACTTTCTCAATGATCGCGCCCAGCAACACGTATCCTGAATTGTTGTAATTCCAGTCTTCGCCAGGTGCAAAATCCATTGGCAAGTTTTTAAAGACCGCGACGAGTTCCTCGGTGGTTAAATCCGTTCGCACGCCAGCATTCATGTAACCCGGGATGTTTGTGTAGCTCTTGATCCCGGACGTGTGATTGAGGAGGTGATAAATACTGATCTCATGACCGTGGGTCGGGTAATCGGGTAGGTATTTTTCTATTGGATCACCGACTGACAACTCTCCGCGCTGCTGCAACAACATGATCGCTGCAGCCGTGAACTGTTTCGTTATTGAGCCAACCCTAAATATTGTTTGCGGCGTGATCGGAATGCCATGTTCGACGTTTGCGAGTCCGTAGCCGGCCTCGTGCATTGTTTCCCCATTGTCGACGATGATGACTGATGCGCCGGGACGATTATCGACGTAGGTGGAGCTAAGAAAGGCCTTAATGTCATCGAGGTTCTCAGCAACGGCGGAATGGGACAAGAAAATGACAAATAATATTAAAAATCGCTTCATCACTGATCTGCTGATCGGGAGACTTGGTGCCTGAGTCTCGCGTGATCTTGCTCCTAATGCAAGCGCATACCGACTCTGTCGCATATACTTGATCGAGGCAGCAATAAACCAACGGAACCAACATGTTTGACAAAAGAATAAGCGGGCTTCTGGTATCTATATTTATACTTTCGTTTTCTCATACTGTCTTGGCACAGGACGTTTATGACATCGTCATTTTGAATGGTCGTGTCATGGATCCGGAGACGGCGCTGGATGCGCTACGGAATGTCGGGATACGGGGCCAATCAGTTGTAGCAATCTCTGAACTGCCTATACAGGGAGAGACAGAGGTCGACGCAACCGGGCTCGTTGTAGCACCTGGTTTCGTCGACCTGCATGCGCATGGACAAAGTGCTCGTGCGAACGAATTTCAGGCAATGGATGGTGTTACGACCGCGCTCGAACTCGAGTCCGGCGTGCCCCACCTCCCGACGTTTCTCGCTATGCGCGCGGGTGACGCTGTCATCAACTATGGTGCCAGCATCGCACATGGAGCAATCCGAACCTGGGTGATGTCAGACTATGCTGAAGCCTTCGATAACAACGACTCTGATAGTAACTGGTTTCTTCAGCCAATCGCTGTTCCGGATGCAGCAGGTGATGAGATGGACGATGCAATGGCGGAAGCGCTTAGCTCCACGGTTTCTCCAGCTCGCTACAAGGAACTCGATCCCGAGAATTACCCTGCACTGTGGGCGCGAATGCAGCAAGGCTTGAGCGACGGTGCCATTGGTATCGGCATGCCCCACCAGTATTACCCAGGGGTATCACGTGACGAAATCTTTCGCGTGTTCCAGTTTGCGCGAGAACAGGAAACAACAATATTTACGCATGTCCGCGAATTGGGGGTCTCTGGCATGCAGGAGGTTATCGCCAATGCTATTGCCACAGGTGCTTCTTTACACATTGTACATATCAATAGTTCAAGCTTGGAGGACTATCAGACTAACCTCGAGCTCATTCTCGGAGCAGCAGAACGCGGCGTGGACGTGACGACCGGAGCATACCCCTATACCGCCGCAGCCACGGGCATCGAGACTCCGCTATTCGATGAGGGTTGGCAGGATCTTCTAGGGATTTCTTACG
>DPMX01000341.1 GCA_003540955.1 Gammaproteobacteria bacterium | reverse complement strand
GTTCAGTTTAGTCGCGACCACGCGGTCCGAACCATAGAATTGAGCCTGCGGACGTACCATCTGTCCCCAGGCACCATCCACTCCAACGATTCCGACGATTGGTAAATCAAAACGAACGGCTGTGTCGTACTCAAAACCGTTTAAGCCAAACGCGCCGTCACCGTAAATAATTAATACGCGTTTGTCTGGTCTCGATAATTGGGCCGCGAGCGCGAATGGCATGCCGACGCCTAGGGTTCCGAGGGGCCCCGGATCCATCCAGCAATTTTCCTCGGGGACTGGCAATACCTTTGATGCTTGAGCAACGATGTCACCGCCGTCTCCAATTAGGATCACGTCCTTGTCAGCAACAAAGTCGCGGATCTCCCGACATAAGCGTAACGGATCGATTGGAATTTCGTCCGAATTGAGTTGGGATGCAAATGCTTCTTCGAGTACCTTCTCTTTCACAATCATTTCGGAACACCAAGCACTATAATCTATGGTGCGTTTACTTTTATCGATCGACTCTATCATCGCGTTGAATGATGCCGCGAGGTTTCCTACGACGGCGGCATCCGCTGAGCGGTTTGTGCCGATCAGTTCGTTTTCGATATCGATCTGGATGATTTTGGCATTCGCCGGGATCGTGTTGCCATAAGCTAAACGAAAGTCTAGGAGTACACCGGCACATACAAATACGTCGCACTCCTTTATTGCGTCCTTACGTACACGGTTTAGGAGTTCTGGCGTACCAGGCTTCACTGTGCCGCGTCCCATTCCGTTCACGAAGGTTGGTATGTGTACATGCTCAATGAATCGTTGTACTGCTGTTGCGGCGTTCGACCACTTTACACTTGTGCCGACCATCATGACCGGCCGCTTCGCGTCGGAGAGAATCTCCAGCGTTGCATCAATCTCGGACTGGGCCGGCAGCACGGGTGGTGGCATAGTGCGGATCGTCGGAAACCGGATTTTTTCTAGTTCGATTTCCGCACTAAGAACGTCCATGGGGATCTCAAGGAAAGCAGGGCCGGGGTTGCCAGAGATGGCTTGCCGGATCCCCATTTCGATGTAATCTGGGATACGCTCTGTAGCGTAGCAAGTGTCTGCCCATTTTGTGATCGGCTTCATTACCGCCACATGATCCATTTCTTGCAGTGAACCGCGCCGTAGATTATTGAATGGGCCTTGACCTCCAATGACCAAAATGGGACTGTTGGCGCGCCAAGCGTTGGCGACTCCGGTAACCCCATCAGTAACTCCAGGGCCGGCGGTAAGCACCGCACATCCGACTTTCCCAGGGTTTAGGCGACTCCACGCGTCGGCTGCGTGTACAGCCGCTTGCTCGTGACGTACGTCGATGATCTTGATGCCCTCGTCGAGGCAACCATCATAGATGGCCATTACGTGACCGCCGCTGAGGGTGAAGATACATTCTATCCCCGCCTGCTTTAAAACCCTCGCCGCGACTTTACCACCATGAACACGCATTTATGGATCCTTGGATATAAGAGACAGAAGATGCTATCACGAGGAGACAAATGGGGCTTATTCTTGTTACAGCCGGTAACCTCGAGTTTCGCCGGGTAGTGGCGCCGGGTGCCTGTACCTCATGAACTAATTGCACCCTCATTGTAATGGTCGGTGAAGGCAAATTCGGTGAGCGGTCGGCGTGTTAGTTTTTTCGGAAACGGGTTCGCTGGCCAGCCTATCGTCACCATGGCAGCGGTTGATACATCTTCAGGAATCCCAAGCAAATCCTTGACTTGTGGCTCAACAACGCACAACAGCGTTGTCAAAGCAGTGCCTAACTCTCGTGCTCGTGCAGCTAGCAGTACGTTCTGCAACGCTGGATAGATAGACGCGCCACCAACGACACTGAGCCGATCCAAATTAACGTCGGTCGGGTGCACGTCGGCAAGGCGCGCGCATACAACAAGGAGAATTGGGATCTCGTGCAAGTGATTCGCAAAATGATCCGCGTCTTCAATGATTTTTGAACGCCCTCCTACCCTATTTTCTCCCGAGTTTACGCCTTCGAGATAGGAGTTCCAGATTGGCAGATATAAATCTTTTAGTGCTTTTTTCTTTTTCTGATCTCGCACGGCAATAAAACGTAGCGGCTGTCGATTCCCACCGCTAGGACCCCAACGCGAGGCATCGAGTACCTGCGCTAGAATCTCGTCTGACACTGGGTTAGGTTTATAGAAGCGGCAAGTACCGTTCGTTCGCATGATTTCACTTAATTCCATGATGATATACGCTCGCTTTTATTTGCTGTAAGAATATCAGAATTACGCACAACGGGTCCCGCAAATCAACCACAGTGGATCTGCCTCTTTCGGAGAACGGTCGAGAAGTTCTGGAACACCGAAGCCATTTGATCGGCGGATATATTCGGCGATGAGTTG
The DNA here is from genome assembly GCA_003540955.1 of Gammaproteobacteria bacterium. Classification (GTDB taxonomy): domain Bacteria; phylum Pseudomonadota; class Gammaproteobacteria; genus UBA11873. Next base: position 1,072 of record DPMX01000341.1, on the reverse strand, counting down.
GATCCTATCTTTTGCATTTTGCTCTCGGAAGGCGCGTATGGCTTTCGTCGGAAAGCAGCGGTGTGAGGTTGATATGATTACTTGGCCGCCGACGCGCAATATCCGAGCGATTTCCTTGAATACCTCAAGCGGTTGTACGAGGTATTGAATCGATAATGCGATCAAAACAAAATCGAAGCTGTCGTTCACATACGGCAGCACTGGATCGTCGTTGAGATCTTGCACAACGTGATCGTCCAAACGAGGATTTTTTGCCAATTCTACCGAGTTCATGCCTAACCCTGCCACTCGGGTAAGGCTTGGTTCAATCGGTAAATGTGAGACCCAAGACGACATAAGGTCGAGTATTTCGGCACCAATGAATAATCTTTCACCATAAAAGGTTGTTAATGCCTGAATGGTTACGTCGTCGACATGAGTGACAAATCGCGGTTGTAGATAAAAAAATCGATCGGGTTTGTTGTCGAGCCGATCGAACAATCCGCTTGGGAATGGATCCGCAACAGTCATTGTTGTAAGTTCCCATTAATTGCCACCGTATCCACGATGCAAACGCTTTTTGTGTTGCTACAGTGAGAGTAGATTAACGCCATCGTGATCGTATCGATATTTTCTCAAGCAATTATGGGGTTCTATATCAAAAAGTTGATAAGGACCATGTACAAGGGAAACCTAACACTCTATTGATGGCTGTACTATGAGCGCACCAGAATTTATCGCAAGTTATTGGACTTTAGCCGGAAACGTCGTTCCTTTGGGGCCGCCCCAGCAAGAAGCAAGCTCGCATGACCTAGACGAGCGACTCGAGGTTGCAGCCAACGCCGGTTACTCTGGTATTGGCCTTATGTGCTCCGACTTGATGAGTATTCGGCGGCACTACGATTTTTCAACTATTCGATCGATGTTGGGCAACCACGGTATGAAGTACCTGGAACTTGAGTTTTTGGTTGGTTGGATCGGTGACGGCGTTGAGCTGGCGGAATCTGAAGTCGTTTTCGGCGAAATGCTCGAAGCAGCAGAGCAACTTAATGTTCGGCATTTGAAGGTTGGCCCCGATATGAATGCGACTGAG